>DATEGM010000103.1:0-11675 GCA_035280085.1 Terriglobales bacterium | reverse complement strand
CCAGTTTGCGCGATGGCTCCGACGTCAATGAGGAAGGGCAGTTTAAAGGCAGCGGGCATGACCGCCGTGACACTCGCGAAACCGCTATCGGCGGCGGCGCTGGCGTGGTTATGGGCGCCCTCCTGGGCGGCGCGGAAGGCGGCTTGATCGGCGCCGGAGCGGGCGTGGCGGCAACCACCGCCCACTGGCTCTACAAGCGCCGTTCCGCGACTTTGGCCGCCGGCACTGTTCTGATTTTTGAAATCAGCAGGCCCACGGTGGTGGGCGGCGGTGGTGCAACCAATGGCGCGGAGTGAAAGTTATCAGGCCTCAGGACTCAGGGCTCAGCAACCCCACCAGGACCCGCTGACTCCTGATAACTGACTCCTGCTACTGCGCAAAGGCAAACGCCGCCAGCTCCGGCTCGCTCAGCAGGTGCAGCTCAATCCATCCTTCCAGGGGCAGCGCATCAATGGGCAAGCGATCGCGCCACATGCTGAAGCGCACGCGGAGCTTGCCCGCGGGCGCCGATCCGCCATTCGCGGCTGCAAACTGAGGGGCCAGCCACTCCAGCGGCAGCTTGAATTCGAAATTCTTGTGCAGCACCAGCTCCGCTTCGCCTGTTCCCTGCCCCGATCCCGCCACCACCTCGCCGGTTGCCGTTTCCCGCAGGTGCCACGCGGAAATTGCGCCTTCCACGCAGGAAACTTCCAGGCAACGGGTGCGCGCCGCCTGCTTCGCCTTCTCCTGCCACACTTCCAGGTTTACCAGGATCTCGCAACGCTCCTTAGGCGGCGCTTCGGCAAAATCCATGCGCCCGTAGAGGAAGCGCTCATCAATTCCGGCATACACGGCGTCCAGCACGAACTGTTTGCCGTGCATGGAGCCCGAGCGCCGGTCGGCCGTGTACATGGCCGCTCCCAGCCAGGCGAAATAGCGCACCAGGTCGCCCTCGATGCGCGGATGGATATAGGCGGTCTGCGGCACGTAAACCGGGCGGGCCAACCCGGCAAAGATGGGATGAGCCAGGTGCTCCGGGGGCGCCGCGCCCAGCGCCTGGTAAACGTTGGCCAGGTGCTTGCGGTAGAGTTCGTCGAACTCGCGATCGTTCACCGAGTGGTGTTCCGGCCCATACCACCAGTTCCAGTCGCTGCCTTCGGCGATCAGCAATTCCTCGTAGGCCACGTCCCGCTTCTCGGCGGGCACGTGCGCCGCGTGCTCCGTGAAAAAATCGTGCGCCAGCGACAGGTAGTCCCACGAGTGGTTGTCCTCCGGCGCTCCAATCCAGATATTGAAGTTGGCGTTAATCCACGAGCCCGGAACCACAGACTTCAGCTCCCCAAAATCCTTCTGCCGGGCAACCGCTTCAGAAGCGGTCACCGCCTCCAGTTCCGGATCCTTCTGCAGCGCGGCGTAAAAGCGGCGCAGGAACTCGCGCCCCGACTGCGGGTAATACTCCCACGCGTTCTCGCCATCCAGGATGACCGCCACCACCGCGTCTTGCCCTTTAGCGAGAACTGGTTTTGCCGATTCTTTAATGTTATTGATTAAGTGCTCCGCCGCTTCTTTGGGAGGCATGCTGGAGTACACGAAGCCAATCAGGTCCGACAGGGTGTGGTCGCGGAAGAAAAGGTTCATCCGCGTTTGGCCTTTTTCGTATTGATAGATGGTGTAGAGCCGCTCGGCCCCGCCTTCCGGCAGTTTGCCGCTGTTATCGCGAGCGAAGTTGAAATCCAGCGACCGGCCCAGCACGCCCTCATCCGTGGCCATCCACCGCACTCCCTGCTCGTAAGTCAGGGCCAGCACCTGCTCGGAAACGCTGCCCTCCGAGGGCCACACGCCTTTCGGCCGGCTGCCAAACACTTTTTCGTGCAGCTCCAGCCCCCGCCGCAGCTGCTCTTTGGCGTCCTCGGCATGCTGGAACCTGGCCTGGGGCAGCGGCCTGCCCGGGCTCGAAACCGCGCCCATATCGGTGTCGCAAAGCAGCGGCAGAATGGGATGGTAGAAAGGCGAGGTGGAAAGCTCAACAACCCCGCTGCGCGCTGCCGCCATGTATTCCGGCAGCACCCGCTGCAGCAGTTTGCCTTCCTCGGCGATTACAAACTCCTGGTCCTCGCGTGTGTAGTCGTGGCCCTTGCGCACCAGGGCGGCAATTTCCGGCTCCTGCAGGAAGTATTCGTCAAACCACGCCAGCTGCGAGAGCACCTGCAGATCGGTGTAGTCCCGGTTCTGAAAGAAGCGCTCCGCGCGCGCCGGAATTTCCCCAGCCCCGTGGTAGCGCTCCCACAAATCGCGATAGCGCGGATAGCGCCCGATCACGTGCACCGGGTTGGCCTGGAACAAGTACTGCAGCGCCTGCCGCCGCTCCTCCGGGCTCATCTCCCCGGCTGGCTTCGAGGCCAGGTTCAGAAACGGATCGCGTGCCGTGCCTGCGGCGTATTCCTGAATCTGCGCCACCAGCGAGGGCACCAGGTTGAACGTCTGGTGCACGCCGGGAAACTCCTCTGCCAGCCGCACCATGCCGTAGTAATCCTTCAGCGCATGCAGCCGCACCCAAGGGAGGCGGTATTCGCCTGTCACCAGGTCTTTGTAGTACGGCTGATGCATGTGCCAGAGCAGGACTACGCGAATGGCCGGCATGACAAAATCGTGCTGACTCCCGGGGGAATTAAAAGTCTAGCATGCCATCTGCGGGCAGCAGGGCGGGAGTCCGCACGAAGGGCTCCGCCTCCGTTACCTTACTGGGAACGACAACTGAGAACCGACAACTGCCCCATGCTAGACTTTCTCCTACACGCTCTCCTTAGCGCCGCATGAGGATTTTCACGCGCTACATCCTGCGGGAAGTGCTCTCCCACGCCCTCATTGGCGCGGCGGTCTTTACCTTTGTCATTTTTCTTCGCGACCTGGAGAGAATCCTGGAGCTGGTGGTGCGAGCCAGCGCTCCCCTGCCCAGCGTGGCCGAGCTTTTCTTTTTCACTATCCCCACTGCCCTGACTATTACCATCCCCATGGGCGTGCTGGTGGGCATCCTGATCGGACTCAGCCGCCTCGCGGCCGATAGCGAAGTCACCGCCATGCGGGCCAGCGGCATCGGGGTGGCCACTTTCGTTCGCATCATTTCTATTTTCGTGGTCGCCGCCTGGGCCCTGGCCATGGTCAACAACGTTTACTGGGCGCCCCGTTCCGCCGCCGCCCTCGACCGCCTTCAGGACAAGCTGAAGGCCTCTCAGGTTTCCTTTGAAGTGCAGCCGCGCGTCTTCTACGAAGGCTTTCGCAACATTGTGCTTTATGTGCAGGACGCCACTACCACCGCCGGCTCCGCTCTGTGGCGCAACGTCTTTCTCGCCGACGTTACCGATCCCGGCGACCCCAAAATCATCGTGGCCCGGCAGGGAATGGCGGTCAGCGAAGGCCCGCAGAACGTTCACCTGCACCTGATGTACGGGCAGCAGCACGAAACCGATCCCAAAAATCCGCAGCAGTATTCCATTACCACCTTCGCCGCCACCGACATTCCCATCCAGATGCCGCCCGAAAATCAGGGGCAGCCGACGCCCGCCACCGAGCTCACCACCAGCAGCCTGTTGCGGCAGGCAAACCTCACCAAGGACCGCGGCCAGGCACGTTCTTACATGATCGAGTTCAACCGCCGGCTGGCCCTTCCCACCGCTTGCCTGGTGCTGGCCCTGGTGGGAATCCCGCTCGGACTCTCCTCCAAGAAAGGCGGCAAGTCCACCGGCATCGTCCTCACCATCGGCCTGGTGTTCGTCTATTACTTCATCTCGCTGTTTGGGGTGTCGCTGGCGCGGCAGGGGAGACTCTCACCTCCCCTGGGCGTGTGGCTGGCTAACATTTTGTTCTTTCTCGGCGGCATCGTCCTGCTCTGGCGCGTGGACCAGATGCCCATCGAAATCGGCTCCGTGCGGGCCTGGTGGCAACGCGTGAGCCAGCACATTTTGAAGCGCAAGCAGGCTTTGCTGGCCCGCGGCAGTGCCCCAGAGCGCGCCGTTTCTCCCCGGCGCATGTTCAGCGCCCGCTTCCCGCTGCTGCTCGACGATTACATCCTGAAGGAATTCGTCACCTATCTGGTGATGATTCTCGCCACCTTCCTCATCCTCGTCCTGGTGTTCACCTTCTTCGAACTGCTGGGCGACATCCTGCGCAACAAGATTCCCCTCGCCATCGTGGGCGAGTACCTGCTCAACGTGGCCCCGTATCTGATTTACAAGACCACGCCCATGAGCATGCTGCTGGCCGTGCTGGTCACCCTGGGGCTGATGCAGAAAGCCAACGAGCTTACGGCCATGAAGGCCAGCGGCATCAGCATCTATCGCATCGTGGTGCCCATCCTGCTCACCGGCGTGGTGCTGGCCGGCGCCCTTTTCTTTTTCGACCAGTTCTATCTGCCCGCCGCCAACCGCCGCCAGGACGCCCTGCGCAACATCATCAAGGGCAAGCCGGCGCAAACTTATTTACGCCCCGACCGCCGCTGGATCGTCGGCCAGCATGACACCATTTACTACTACCAGTTCTTTGACTCCGATCGCGATCAGTTTGCCCGCATCACCGCCTACGAATTTGAACCCCACAGCTTCCAGGTCACCCGCCGTTTCTACGCCGCTCGCGCCCACTGGGAGGACACCATGGGCAACTGGATTTACGAGCAAGGCTGGGCACGCTCTTTCCATGGCCCGGCTATGGAGTCCTACAAAAAGTTCGACGTCTCCACCTTCGCCGAGCTGAACGAGCCGCCCGCTTACTTCAAGAAAGAAGTGAAGCAATCCTCGGAGATGAGTTATGAGGAACTGACTCGCTATATTAGCGACCTGGAGCAGTCCGGCTTCGACGTAGTTCGGCTTAAAGTGCAGTTACAGGAAAAGTTCGCCTTCCCCTTGATCACCTTCGTGATGGCCATCCTCGCCATTCCTTTCGCCCTCACCACCGCCCGGCGCGGCGCGCTCACCGGTGTGGCCGTAGCCGTGGGCATTGCCGTGGCCTATACCATCGTCTCCAGCCTGTTTGAAGCTATGGGCAATCTCAGCCAGCTTCCTCCCTTGCTGGCGGCCTGGTCGCCCGACCTCATCTTCGCCCTCGTCGGCGGCTACATGGTCCTTAAAGTTCCAACTTAGCTGTTCAGTACAGCAAAGACCACTACGCCCGCCCGGCAGGGTAAATGGTTCGCCCTACACACCGGCGTTTCTTTCTCTCCTTGTGGTCTAGCTTCGGCAGCCACTCAGCTTCGGCTTTGAGGCCGGGCGTTTGTGGCATTGGTGGCTCGGATTGAGCAAACAGACTCTTGGCGGTTTCGTTAAGAGGGTTAGGCCCCCCGTCTTCATCTTCCAGTTTCAAATTCCTCGCCGACGTTTCAATGTTTCGCGGACTTCTACGTGGCGCATCACGATGTTCAGGATGAAAGCGCTTAAGGTACGGTGATCTTCCTTCGCCGCTTGGCGAATCTTTTTCGCCTCCTCCGCTGAGCATCGTATAAGCAGCGCGCTTCGCTTTCTCTCCCTGTTTTTTGTCTCCATAAGAGCTCAAAAAGTTTACACCATTAGATAACGATTTCTGTCCTCTGATAACAAACGATATCCGGTCAGGATTCAATCACTTTCTGCCATTTTCCGACTTGACTGCGCACACTCACTCCGTCCAGAACAGCTCCCCCTTTAACTGGGTTTGCTCCCGGAGTGGGCCTGTGTGTGAGCGGCTCTCTAAGATTGATAGCCTGTGATACCACTTGTGGTTTTGCCTGCCTGGCATATTTCCGCCTAGCGTTTTGCCGCCGGACCTCTTTTTTTGGGGGTGCGTCATCATAAGCTTTGGTCATACACAAGGTAACAATTTGGCTGCTCGTCGCAATCCTCTGGCTCGCTCTGTTGATAGCGCCCCTGGTGGCGCTACGGAACGACAAGGGACCGCCTCTAACGGCCGGAAACTTGCCACCGCCCTCCATGAGCTGAAAAGTCCAGCCGATTCCCTGATGAACCTCGTGTATCTTCTCCAACGCAACGCCAGCTTGGACGCTCAGGGACGCCAGTTTGTTCAACTGATGGACGAGGAATTGAAGCGCATGCGTTACCTCATCAGCCAAACCTTGGGACGCCAGCGCGTTGTCGCGAGTCCAACGGCCGTGCCGTTGCCCGCGGTCTTGGACAGCGTACTTGGCTTTTGCAGTCACAAGATCGCATCGAAGAAGATTCTGGTCGAAACCCGGCATGAAAGCGCTTGTGTGGTAAAGGGGCATGCTGAAGACCTGCGACAGGTCTTTTCCAATCTTGTCCTGAACGCAGTCGAAGCATTGCGCTATGAGGGAAAACTGATCGTGCGTGCCTACCGTTCCCGCAACTGGGCGAATGAAGCGCAGCGAGGAGTTCGGGTTGTAATTGCCGATAGTGGGGTCGGCATTGCCACGAAATACCGGGGTAAGGTTTTTCGGCAGTCTTTCACCACCAAGGGCAACAGTGGGACCGGGCTGGGCTTGCCGATCAGCGCCGACATCGTTCAGCAACACGGAGGCAGTCTCCGATTCAGGAGCAGTACAATGCGAGGCCGCAGCGGAAGCGTATTCTCTGTGTTCCTGCCGGAAATGCCAGCCGATGAGCAGGCCAGCGAGGGTTCAGATGAGAACGTTCGACTGATGGCGCCCCTGCCGGAAAACACTCGAGATACGCGCCGCCCTGGTTCTGACACCGGGAACCAGAAACACACTGACTTGCTGAAAATAGCTGCGGAAAACAAGCGGCTCTTGGCAGCCATTCTCGAACAATGTAAGCGGTACAACGAGCTGAAAGAAAAGATAATGAGCCGGGCGATGGCCTAATCCGCTTTGACGGCGGGGCAACCGGGCAGGCCTTTTTTCGGGTGGATTTCGGATTTCAAAAAGCAATCGTCCAGCACCTCAATATTCTTCAATGCTTGCCTTGTGATCAACTGGTGAAAGGCTCACTCCCCGACGGCCGGGAACTTCGGTTCCCCCCGCCGCCATCTAATCAACATTTCCCGCACCTTGGCCTGCTAGAATCTCATCTATTAATTCCGCATGTTTAAGCGACTGCAGCCGCTTTTCCCTTACTTCAGGAAGCACCGCTGGGCCTACGCCCTGGGCAGCGTTTGCGTGCTCATGCAGAACGGCATAGCGGTCCTTATACCCCTGCTCATCGGCCGCGCCTTCGATCATCTCAAAAACGGGGTCAGCCGCCAGCAATTGTTTATTGACGCCGCCCTCGTTCTAGGCGTCTGGTGCGCCAAGGGCATTTTTCTTTACCTCAACCGCAAAGTCGTCATCAGCATCTCGCGCGAAATTGAATTTGAAATGCGTAACGACTTGTTCCAGCACCTGGAGAGCCTCTCCTACTCCTTCTACCAGCGCACCCGCACCGGCGACATCATGGCTCGCGCCACCAACGACCTCAACGCGGTTCGCAACCTGCTGGGGCCGGCCATCATGTATTCCGCCAACACTATTGTGTTCACGGTCGCCTCGCTTTATTTCATGGTGCGCATCAGCCCCTCGCTGACGCTCTTTGCTTTTGCGCCTCTGCCCATCGTCAGCATCGTGGTGCAGTATTTCGGGCGCCAGATCCACGAGCGCTTTGAGCGCATCCAGGCCATGTTCTCCGACATTTCCGCCCGCGCCCAGGAAAACTTCTCCGCCGCGCGCGTCATTCGCGCTTACGTCCAGGAAGAAGCGGAAATCTCCAATTTCGAAGTCGCCAACAAGGAATACATCAACCGCAGCCTGAAGCTGGTCCGCCTGATGGGCATGCTGTGGCCCACCCTTACCACCCTGCTCGGCTTCGCCATTGTGCTGGTCCTTTGGCTGGGCGGCCGCCAGACCATCCAGGGCCACATGAGCCTGGGCAATTTCGTTGCGTTCCTCACATACATGGTGCAGCTCACCTGGCCGGTGATTGCCCTCGGCTGGGTCATCAACATCTTCCAGCGCGGCACCGCTTCCCTGGCCCGCATTGACGAAATCATGAAGGAGAAGCCCGAGGTTGTAGACCAGGCGGCGAGCACCAACGCGCCGGCCACGGTTGGCGGAGAGATCGAGTTCCGCGGCCTCAACTTCGCCTACAACGGCACTCCGGTTCTGCGCGATGTGAACCTTCACATTCCCGCCGGCAGCAGCCTGGCCATCGTCGGCCCCACCGGCTCCGGCAAGTCCACCCTGGTCAGCCTGATTCCCCGCATTTACGATGCGCCTGCGGGAAGCCTTCTGCTCGACGGCCGCCCGGTTACCGATTTCCCGCTCGACACTCTGCGCCGCAGCATCGGCTTCGTCCCGCAGGAAACGTTCCTGTTCAGCGACACGGTGCAGGAGAACATCGCCTTAGGCACCGAGCAAAGCAACCTGGAGCAGGTCCGTCTCGCCGCCCAGGGCGCCAGCATTGCCGCCGACATCGAGAATTTTCCCGAGCAGTACGCCACCACGGTGGGCGAGCGCGGCATCACGCTTTCCGGCGGGCAGAAGCAGCGCACGGCCATAGCTCGCGCCATCATCCGCAATCCCCGCATCCTGATTCTCGATGACGCGCTCTCCAGCGTGGACACGCAGACGGAAGACAAGATTCTCAACCACCTGCGCGAAATCATGCGCGGGCGCACCACCATCTTCATCTCCCACCGCGTTTCCACCGTGCGCAACGCCGACCGCATCGCCGTTCTCCACGGCGGCCACATCGTGGAACTTGGCACCCACGACGAGCTCATCGCGCGCAACGGCTACTACACTGACCTCTACAACAAGCAGTTGCTGGAAGAAGAGCTGGCGGAAGTGTAGTAAATGTCGAATGCAGAATTTTGAACGAAGAATGGGGGACGGATGCGCTAAAACCCGCGTGCCTGGCCGAAACTCAACTGCTCTCTCACGGCACATTTCAGTCGTAACTTTATTCAATCCACAGCCATCAATGGTTAGGAGCCACCCAGCTACCGAAGCAACTACGCCGCTGCTGATGACGCAATGGTGGCCAATTCTTCATTCTTAATTCTTCAATCATCATTTAACCCCATGCGCCGCGTGGTCATTCCCGAACTGCTGGACACGGACGCGGGCACGCCCGCCGAAGTTCGTGGCAGCCTGCTCGACCTGCGTTTCTTCAATTCACGGTTTGGCGGCATAAGCAGTACAACGCGCCTGATCGAGCAGGTTGCCCTGCAGACCGGAACCCGCTCGCTTTCCCTGCTCGAGGTTGCCGCCGGCACCGGCTATGTTGCCGAACACACCCGCTCACGTCTGCGCCGTCACGGAATCGAACTCAGTACCACTTTGCTCGACCGCTCCCGCGCCCATCTCAACGGCAGCGAGCGCTCGGTGGTGGCCGATGCCCGGGCGCTCCCCTTTGCCGACGCCAGCTTCGATCTTGTCGGCAGCAATTTGTTCGTCCACCACCTGGAGCCGGAAGAGCTGGTTCAATTTGTGCGCGAGGGTCTGCGCGTATGCCGCCGGGCGGTGCTGATCAACGACCTGATCCGCCATCCTCTGCATCTCTTCCTGGTGTATGCCGGGCTGCCCTTATACCGCAGCCGCCTGACGCGCCACGACGCTCCGGCGTCGGTACGCCGCGCCTACACGGTGGAGGAAATGCGCGCCATGCTCGCGGGAACGGGCGCCGCCCGGCTCGACTTCAGCCGCCACTACCTGTTTCGCATGGGCGTGATCATCTGGAAGGAACACGGTTAGAGGCGTAACTCGTTACGTCTCCCCTGCGCTTCGGGATTTCGGCATTTTTCCTGTGCTGCTGCAGTGAATCGTGAGATGGCGCCGACTCAGCCCCGCAGGGGCGTCATAGTAAAGCCCAGGACGGAAGAGTCTGTGTGAAAACGTTCTTTCGCCCCGCTGGGGCTATGAATTTACTCCACTTTGTACCCCGGACTTACGTCCGGGGCTACATTCTGGCGCCGCTCCACGGCTCAAGAATGATGGTATTGTTCCACCGCCGCCTAGACTTCTGCGTTCTCGCACGTACTCGGAAGTCCTGGGTACGGAATCGCAATTGATATGCGAGTCCCGTAGGGACGGCACACAATGAACACAGCACCCGTTCAACATCGGAACATTAAACTCGCCGTGGAAGCCCCCGGCTTTAGCCGTGGGAAAACGTTGCTCTTAGTCCTGGGGCTTTAGCCCCTGTGTTCTCATGTACGACCTGATCATCATCGGTGGAGGGCCCGCAGGCACCGCAGCCGCCATTACTTCTGCCCGCAGCGGCGCCCGTGTCCTCATCCTGGAACAGGGCCGCTTCCCGCGCCACAAGGTCTGCGGAGAATTCGTCTCCGCGGAATCACTCTCCCTCTTGAAATCGCTGCTGCCCGATACCCGCCTGGTTGATCACGCTCCTCGCATCCCCGCGGCCCGCATCTTTCTCGATGGCCGCCAGCTTTATGCCCGCATTCACCCTCCCGCCGCCAGCATCTCCCGCTTCGACCTCGACCTGGCGCTCTGGCGCGCCGCAGAACAGGCCGGGGCGGAAGCCCGCCTGCAAACGCCTGTGCAGCGCCTCTCCGGCAACGGTCCTTTTGTGCTGGAAGCCCCGGGCGCCGCGTTCGAGGGGCGCAGCGTCATCAACGCTTCCGGGCGCTGGTCCACTCTCAGCCCGCGTCTGGCCTCGCCCCAAAAGTGGCTGGGAATAAAAGCTCATTTCCATGAACCCAGCCCGCCCTGCTCTGTGGATCTGTACTTTGTTAAAAGTGGATACTGCGGAGTGCAGCCGCTTGGTCCCGATCTGATCAATGTCTCGGCCATGGTGCGCGCTGAAGCCGCTACCACGTTACCTGACATCCTGTCTCTCCACCCGGCCCTCGCAGCCCGCAGCCGCTGCTGGCGGCCCGCCACCGAGCCCGTCGCCACCTCGCCTCTTTTCCTTCGCCGCCCAGAACCGCTCCGCGGTCACATACTCCTGGCCGGCGACGCAGCTGGATTCGTTGACCCGTTTGTTGGCGATGGCATTGCCCTGGCCCTGCGCACCGGCGCCGCTGCCACCCAATCCCTGCTCCCTTTTTTGCGAGGTGAAGCTTCCCTGCCCACAGCCGGTCTTGCCTACCAGCGCCTCTACCAGCAGAACTTTCTGCCCATATTCAGCAATGCCGCCCGCTACCGTCGCCTGCTCCGCCTGCCGGGAGCAGTGCGCGCTCCTTTTGTCCGCCTCCTGGCTCGCACCGGCCTGCCCGCCTTTGTAGTCCGCAGCACCCGCGGCGCAACCGCTGCGTCGGAGTAGGCCGCCAATCCCAAACCGCGGCGATAGACGCCGAAATCTCAGCAGTTATCCCTCACCACCTGGTCCAGCAACTGTCTGACGGCGCGGTCCGCTTCCAGGATGGAAGCGCGATGGTCCATGTTGCCGGAGAGATCGGTATTGGCGAAGGCAATCCGGCCGAACGGCTCGGCCCGCAACACATCCCGCGGTGATGGCTTCCCATCCTTGCCGTAATACCACCCCGGCTGCGGGCTCAAATATGCGTGTCCCCAGCGGTTCAGCACAATCCCCGCAATGTCATGTTTGGGATCGAAGCCCGCCCGCGAAAACATATCGTCGAACTGCTGCCGGATTTGCCGCTCATACTCGCGAAACGAAGTTGAGATAAGCTGATACCTGCCCCGATGCCCCTGCTGGTCGGTGGGCAATCCCGGAAAAGGAAAAATTACCTTGAGCGCGAGCACAATTGGCTGTTCCGGGCTGATGGTGGGCGAA
>DATEGM010000102.1:0-2731 GCA_035280085.1 Terriglobales bacterium | reverse complement strand
CGCTCCTGCGGCTTCGGCAACGGCTCTGCCGCGGCTTCCCGCGCTTTGCGCACCAGCCAGGCTCCGGGACCGTGCAGGTATTTTGCCAGGCGCCCGGCTACACGCTTCAGCAGAATGCGGTCCTTTTCGCTCAGAACCTTGCCTTTTTGGCTTTGCACTTCCATAGCGCCATACACATGTTGCCCCAGCGCCACCGGAATCACCGCGTGGGTCTGTACAGCGCGCGACCCGGTTTTTGCCCTCGAGGGGCCGGGTTTCGATATCTCGCCGGCCACCAGGTAGATCCCGATCCATGAATAGTGGCGCCCGTCGCCCAGTATTTCGGCCACTTCGTCCAGCGGGGTGTTTTGCGGGCCGGCTTTGCGGGCCAGCGCCGCTTCTATCCTGGATTCGAGCTCTTGCGGAGTGCGATAGGTTTTCACGGCAATTTCCTGGACAGGGATTGGAGGATCAGAGGAAGTCTAACTGCCGCTCCGCACGCGGTCAACGCTCAATCGGCGGGCACTGGGGAGACGTGGGGCGCCAGCGGCGGGCGCTCCGGATTCTTGTCCTCGGCGACAAGCACGGGCTGGGGCTGCAGCCAGGCCTGAATTTGAGGCAGGGCAGCGCGGGCTGCAACTTCACCGGCATGGATCAGATCGGCAGCGCGCTCAAAACTGTCATAGCCGAAGCCGGCCACGTCCGGCTCCATCACCACGTCCGCCGCTCCCTTCCATAATCCGCTCATCTGTTCCTGGGCAATGGAGAAGCACTGGGAAATTACTTCAAAAACGTGCCGCGGACCGCTGGCGTCGCACCAGTGCGAGCGCAGGTAGACCCCGATTACCTTGTTGGCGCCCATAGCACGCAGCGGGACGGTAGGTACGGTATGCGCCAGCATGCCGTCCACCAGCAGGCGGCCCTCGATTTGCACGGGCAGGAACATTCCAGGATAAGCGCAGCTGGCGCGCACCGGTTCAATAAGCGGGCCGGAACGGAAGACCACACCTTCGCCGCTGATGAAATCGGTGGCAGTAATCGCCAGAGGAATGCGTAGTTCCTCGAAGGTGCGCACTTTCAGGACGCGCTTCAGGAAACCCACCATGCGCTCATTGCTGGCGAAACCGTAGCGGGAAATGGTCCAGCGGGCAAAATCGCGGAAACGCACCAGGGCTGCCATCTCCGCCAGTTCAGCAGCCGACATGCCGCTGCAATAGGCGGCGCCGATCACCGCGCCCACGCTGGTGCCGGCCACGCAGGCTACCGGAATATTCTCTTCTTCCAGCGCTTTCAGCACGCCGATATGAGCCAGGCCGCGGGCGAAGCCGCCGCCTAATGCCAACCCAATTTGCGGAACGGGAATATGAGCGACGGTAGAAAGCGGAGGGGAAACACGGACCAGTTCGCGCTTAAAGGCCTGCAACGAACGGCGCAATCTACTGAATTTTCCCAAGTTCGACCCCACATCCTGCAGAGCCCTGGGACCGGCTCACTTATACAATCTACCTAAGCAATTTCGATGCCAGTCACAGGGAATTCGCTGCATTCCCGTATTCCCAGCCCTTATAAACCCGTCATTTGGGTCTGGGTTTCGGTGACTAACATCCGTGTTTCTGCTAACTTAGGTTGAGTATGGCGCGTGAATTCTCAGCCGGCGGCGTGGTTCTGCATTTTCAGGGTTCGACGTGGACCGTGGCCGTGATTGAGCCGCGACGGGATACGCCAGTTGACAAGAATTCTCCTTCCAAGCGTAACGTTACCCCCGTTTTGGCTCTGCCCAAGGGGCTTGTGGACCCAGGGGAAAAGGCCGAGCAAACCGCCATTCGCGAAGTGCGGGAAGAGACTGGGGTCGAGGCCATGCTGGTTACTAAACTGGCCGATATCAAGTACTTCTATGTGCGCAGCTGGGGCGACAAGCAGCGGGTGTTCAAAATTGTGAGCTTTTTTCTCCTGCTCTACCGCTCCGGGCGAATCGGCGAGATCAGCGAGGAGATGCGCGTCGAAGTGGAACGCGCACAATGGATGCCTCTGGACGAGGCCGCGAAGCGGCTCAGTTATAAAGGGGAGCGCGAGGTGGTGAAGAAGGCTCTCGAATACCTGCGCGCGCATCCGGAACTGCGGGAGAACAAGCCTGAACCGCGGCGGGCGCGCGAGCGCGCCTGAGCGTGCCATAATTGGCACGATCATTTAGGAGCAAAGCATGCGATGGCTCCTCAGCATTGCGGCCGTAAGCAACCTGAGCGTGGCCGTAGCGACAATCGCGTTCCACGGCTGGAACGCAGCTGGCGCCCATGCCACAGCCCGCAACACGGCGCGCTTCTCCTCGGCGTGGTTCATGGTGGCGTTTGCCGCACCGGGGTTGACTCGCCTTATTCGAGGCTTGCCGGCGGGAGCGCGGCTGGTGCAGGCGTTCGTAGCCGCGCACCTGGTGCACTTTGCCGTGGTTGCGGCACTGATCGCAAGCTTTGAACGCGCGCACCTGGTGCAGAAACCGCTGGCTTCCGCTGCGGTCCTGGTGTTCGGATTTTCGCTGGTAGTGGGAGCCGGACTTACCGCCACAGCCCGTGGCTCGCGCTATTACATCGTCCTGCATACGTTGACCCTGTATGTGCTTTTCCTGATCTTTTTTCTGGCCTTCGCGCAGAATGCAGTGAAACCGCTGCGGCTGATGGCGGTTCCCCTGGCGCTGGCGCTCCTACTTCGCCTGACCAGCGGCTCTTTCTACGTGGCCAGGGTGAAGAGTCCAAACTGA
>DATEGM010000101.1:0-5363 GCA_035280085.1 Terriglobales bacterium | reverse complement strand
CTCATCGCTCTCGACGAGCACAAGATTGCTCATCGCCAGATGTATGAGGACTGGAAAGACATTCTGGGCCTGAGCGAAGAAGAGAACTACCGCGCCGTGGAGCAGGGCTTAAAAGCGCTGGACAAATTTTCTGATGACATCATGCGCAATCAGGCGCGCGAAATCCTCAAAAAGCTGGAAGCCGAGGATCGCCTGGGCATCGTGCTGCTGGGCCGGCCTTATCACCACGATCCCGGCATCAACCACGAAATTCTGGAAGAGTTCCAGAAGCTGGGCTACCCCGTCTTCTCGCAGGATTCTCTGCCCATAGATGACGAGATTATCTGGAAGCTGTTCGGCGACGAGGTAAAGGCGGGCATCATTCAGCATCCCCTAGATGTCACCGACGCCTGGAAAAATTCCTATTCGGAGAACACTTCGCGCAAGGTGTGGTCGGCTAAGTACGTCGGGCGGCATCCGAATCTGGTGGCGCTGGAGCTCTCCAGCTTCAAATGCGGCCACGACGCGCCCATCTACACCGTGATCGAAGAGGTTGTCGAGCACACGGGCACGCCTTACTTCTGCTTCAAGGACATTGATGAGAACAAGCCCAGCGGCTCCATTAAGATTCGCGTGGAGACCATCGGCTACTTCCTCAAGCGCTACCGCGAAGATATGGTGCGCGACCGGCAGAAGCGCGTAGCCATTGACGAGCAGCTCAAGAAATTCGAGGAGCAGCTGCGCCAGGAACTGGCCATCGCCGAGAAGTACAAGAACGTGGAGCGGCCGCAGGCGCCCGGCGATGGGCTGGTGCAGATCGGCAGCGTTCCGCTGAGCGAAACGACCCAGTCGAACGAATTGGTCGAGATGAGCGGCGACTAATACCTCAATTGACGATTGAAGATTGACGATTGACGATTTAGTCAAACGCCTAGGTTTTCAATCGTCATTCTTCAATCGAAGTTCGTAAGTGCTTTTCTGTGGGCCATGGGTGATGTCGAGATAAGGGCCCGGCGGCCACGCCGGGCCTTTTAAATGAAGATTGACGATTGAAGATTGACGATTGCGTAAACTGCGAAGGTGGTTCAATCTTCATTCTTCAATCATCATTCATCATTGGTTTTTCTCTGTGTCTCTGTGGTGAACCGCTTTTTTGTACAATAGTCCCATGCTGATGGAAGCCGACAAGGTGATGTTCGAGATTTACCGCGAGACTGCCTACACCGGCAAATACCGCGTGGTGTACTTCACCGAACTGAATGAGGCCAACAAGGAATACGAGATCAACCGCGCCCTCTCCGGCGAGCACTTTTACGACGGCTTCATCAAGAACTTTCGCAAAGAAGAGGCCAAGGACCGCATTGACGGCCTGCTCAAGCGCCTCAACGAAGGCGAAAGGCTTACCCCTGGCGATATCGAGCGGGAACTGGCGCCGTACACGCCGGAACCCAGCAATTAGCACTTACCAATTAGCACTTAGCATTTAGCACTTAGCCCCTGGACCGTGTTGCCCGCCTGGAGTCGATTCACAGTCTGTTCTCGCTGAAATAGGCAATGCCCGTGACGGGCTAAATGCTAATTGCTAACTGCTAAGTGCTTGGTTTTTCATAAACTTTGCTCAATTCCGCGCAACCTGCGGTATAATCCCTCCACCTATGGCGAGTGCACCCGGGACAGAACCCAAGGCCCCCGGCATGGTGCCGGACGAACTGAAATCAGAGCCCCGATCCAAGGGCATAGTCACTGCTCGCAAGAAAAAGCCCAAAGAGCTGGCCGTGATCACGGAGTGCTGCACCGGTTGCGCGGGTTCGCCCGCCTGCGTCGAGTACTGCCCGGTGGAAGACTGCATGTTCTGGGTGCCGGATGAGGACCACCCGCCCTTCGGCCGCATCCAGGTTGATCCCATCCTCTGCATCGGCTGCAAGAAGTGCACCAGCAAGGGTCCCGACGGCTCCTTCCTCGACGGCTGCCCCTGGGACGCCATCGTCATGGTGGACACCACCGAAGTGGAAAAAGAAGTCGGCGTCATGACCTATTGATTCCATTGGCGATTGATGATTGTCGATTGACGATTTGATGGGTGCCCCACATTTGGCCGCATTCGCGAGGCCCAATTGTTTGCTTACCTCTGGCGGCCAAATGTGGGTTATTGGCCAGCTTGATTTGCAATCAGCAGTGTTTCTGGCCAGCTTTCCCGGAATTTACCTCCAGCATCTAAATGAGGCATACGGGCAGCTGGGACGCGGGCAGTCGCCAGATGCTGGCCCGATGCTCTGAAGCCTATGCCACCGCCGACGGACACACCGCGCAGTATTATGCTCGCCTCGATCATTGCTTTGATTGTGGTTTTCATTCTGGCGGGTTTCTGGCTGCGCTACCACAAGACTGCCCCCACGCCGTCTATGAAGGGAACGCCGACTGCGGTGCAATAGTCAGAAAGACAGTAGTTGGTAGCTGGTAGTTAGTAATTGGTGGTGAAGATCGGCTCGCCAACTACCAGCTACTGATTACCAGTTCGCTGACTCCCGACTCCTGACCCCTGACTACTGGCTTTGAGTTCTTTGCCGGATGGCATGCTCGGTCAGGATCGCCTGCTGGCGTATGCGGTCGGGCAGCCCTGGCTGCTCGCGTTCGTAGCGCGCGATCACAGGCAGGTCGTCGGCGGTGCCCACAACATATAGCGCGCGCAAGGCCTCCCAAACCTGGCTTTCGCCGGGGTCTACTACCGCTAGTTGGGCGCCGGCTGCCACGTCGGCTCCACGCGGCATATTCACCAATGCCACCCTTCCTGTGAGCGGAGAGCGTGCCTCCAGAGTCTGGCTGCCGCTCTCGACCTTGGCGATGAGCCCGCCTTCGCGCACTGCCGTGCCCGGCTTAGCCGTGTCGGACAGCTTCCCGGCCGCGGGCGCGACCACGTTGGCGGACTGCAGCAAAGAAACGATTTGCGGCCGGCCGCTGGCGTCGCCGAACCGCACCAGCGCCAGGGCAGCGTTGCCCCGCACCATCAGCGCCGGATCCTGCAGCATCTTGAGCAGCGTCTGGTGGAATTCAGGCACGGAGGTGTCCTGCCCCATCGCCCAAGCGTCGGTGTTGCGAATCTCAACCGAAGGATTGCTCGCCAGCGCCACCATCTCCGGATAGTACTTTTTCGCCACCGGATCGTTGCGCGACATGCGGTCAGAAAGCTGCACCAGCGCGTGCTGGATGTGGCGCGGCTTGTTGATGTCGTGCAGATACTCGTTCAGCTTGGCGTCCGAGAGCTGGCGGCCAAACCAGGTGCTCCACCAGAACAGGAAGGGCATGAGCACAATCAGCCAGGCAATGCCGAAGAACAGCAACCGCGTGCGGAAGGACATGCGCTGCCGCCGGCTTGGCGCGGCGTCCGGTGGTGGCCCTGACTGCTCCCGGTCTTGTGCTGACGAATGGACAGGATCGCTCATTTCGCCTTTGGGTGGAGCAGGCCTTCAGGCCTGCACAACGGCTGACTCTTATAACCTTGGGCTTTAGCCCCTGAGGGCCTTTTATGCCGGCTGCGCCTCTTCCAGCACGTCGGCGTCGAGCACGCGCTCCTGCTCCAGGTAATGAGAAACCGCATACTGCGCCAGCAGCGGCGTTTGCAGCCGGATTTCCGCCCCCATCCACTCGCCCTTGCCGTGGGGCGTGCCCTGGGGATGGCGGCAGGGCCCACTGCTGCCAAACTGCGGCCCGAACGCGGCGCTCTGGATCTGGTCAAACTGCTGCAACCCGCGCCAGGCCTCATCCCCGCGCGTGCCGGAAATGTCAATTTTCAGCCGGACTACCGACATAATTTAAGTCTCGAAATCATACACCACCTGCACGCCGCATTTGAGCACCGGAGGCGCTATTTCAGCGGCAGGGAAGTGGCCAGTGACGCGCCGGCATACAAGCGATAGACCATGACATAAATCACCACACCGGTGACGGAGACATAAAGCCACACCGGAAAGGTCCAGCGCGCGATGGCGCGATGCCGATCGAAGGTGCCGCGCCAGGCCCGGGCCAGCGTGATGATGACCAGGGGCACAATCACCGCCGCCAGGATCATGTGGCTGATCAGAATGGAGAAATACACCGGGCGCACCAACCCCTGGCCCTGAAAGCGGATTACCCCCGCGTGGGCGTGGTAGTAGAGATAGCAAAGCAGAAAAAGAGTCGAGCAGACCACCGCCGCGACCATGCACGCGCGGTGGGCCGCAACCCGGCCCCGCTTGATCAGGCCGCGCCCAGTCACGATCAGCACCGCGCTGGTGCCGTTCAGCGTGGCATTGATCGCCGGAAATGCTGTGTAGTCGAGCATGGAGCCGAGCTTGGGTAGAGACGTAATTAATTACGTCTCTACTGAGAGGTTCATTCGCGTCATGCTGCCGGCTTGGTGGTTCGCCTGTTGGCCATCAAAAACGCCAGCCCGAACATGGCTGCCGTAAACAGCCCGAGGATCAGGAGCGATGTTCCCACCGAAAAATCCAGCGAACCGCTTCCCGGAAACAGCAATCCCCGCAGTGCTTCCACGCCATAGGTCAAAGGATTCAGCCGCATCAGCCAGCGCAGCCATCCCGAGGCTCCCGACAAGGGAAACAGCGCCCCCGAAAGCAGCCACAGCGGAATGAGGAACAAATTGATGATGGCATGGAAAGCCTGCGTCGAATCCATGGGCCAGGCAATGGCAAAACCCAACGCCGTCAGCGAAAACGACACCAGAAACACGGTCAGCACCAGCAGGCCGAATTGCGCCACGCCAAAATGCACTCCGATAGCGGGCGCGAACACCAGGAAAATCAGCCCTTGAGCCGCCGCCAGTGTGGAACCGCCCAGCACCTTGCCCAGCACGATGGCGGGGCGCCGCACCGGCGCCACCAGCACGGAAAGAAGAAACCCTTCACGCCGGTCCTCGATCACCGACATCATGGTGAAAATCGAGGTAAACAGCACGATCATGATGAGCGCGCCGGGATAGAAATATTCCAGGTAGTGCTGCCCGCCCGCGGAACTGCCCGCGTTAAATGACGTGCCGAACCCGGAGCCTATCACCACCCAGAACAGCAGCGGCGAAAGAATCACCCCCACCACCCGAGAGCGCTGGCGGTAGAAGCGCACTACCTCGCGCCACCACAGAGACATGGCGGGGAGCAGGCCTAGCGTGCGCGCCTCTGTTGCCGACGGAAATGTTGTGCTTTGAGTAGCCACTAACTGCCTTTCTGTGTGCCTGCGGCCAGCTGCGCCGATTTCAGCGGCGAAGACTCGGATTTCTCCGCTTTCCCGCCTCGGTAGCGCCGCACGCAGGCCACCGCGTTGCTCAGAAAAATGCCCGCCATGGCCAGCAGGATCAAACTCATGAACAGGCCGTCCACGGTGAAAAGCAAGCC
>DATEGM010000100.1:0-5687 GCA_035280085.1 Terriglobales bacterium | reverse complement strand
TCGGGCGCTACCTTCGGCCCACAGCGCGAGCAGAGACAGCCCAAGCCTGTGGGAGCGACAGCTGCGGCAGCGCCCGGCCAGAATTGAATGCGGGGCGGAGCGTATCAGCTACGTCCCCTTTCCACTGCCTGATTTCGCATTTTGTTCTGATTTCGTAAATTTCCTTTACAATTCTCCAGTCGCTTGCAAGTCGTACATCTATAAGGGATTAGATTGAATTGCCCAGGAAAGGGTGGTCCCAAATTGGGAAAAACGTCAGGCGCCGGCCTGGGCTTTCTGACCGAGGGCGAGTTGGCGCACAGTGGCTATGAATGCCGTGGTCGCGCGGGGCAGGGTACGGTCGCGGCGGTAGGCCAGCCCCAGCTCGCGGAACAGCTGCGCATCCTGCAGCGGGATGAGTTTGACCAGGCCGACCCGCACCTCATCCCGGGCAAAGCTGGCGCTGATGAGGGAAATCCCCAGGCCGGCGGCCACGAAGCTCTTAATCATGCCGATGCTGGGTAATTCCATCCGGACCTGCAGGTCGGCGCTGAAAGGACGGAAAATCTTATCCAGCATGCGCCGGGTATGGCCAGTCTTAGGAAACAGCAGCGGTTCTTTGGCAATGTCGCGTACGGTGAGAAAATCGCGCCGCCCCAGGGGATGGTCGTGGCTGACCATAACCATGAGCTGATCGCGAAAAATGGACTGTACTTTCAGGCTGGGAGACTTGACCGGCAAACTGACAATGCCCACATCAATGGCGCCGTTTTCCAGCTTTTCCACGATCTTGTAAGTGAAGTTGCGGTAGATGCTGATCTGCACCTGGGGATGCTGGCGGCAATACTCGGCGAAAACCGGCGGCAGCACATAGAGGCAGGTGGCCTCGTTGGCGCCGATGAGCAGGGTGCCGCGGGGGGTCTTGCCCTGGTCGGCGATGGCCAGCAGGGAATCTTCTTTCAGCTTCAGCAGGCGTTCGGCGTAGTCGTGGAGGACGCGACCGGCGGGAGTGAGCCGCACCAGCTTGCCAGAGCGGTCCAGCAGTTTGCTGCCGTACTCCTGCTCCAGTTGGCGGATCTGCGCGCTCACGGCCGACTGCGAGCGGAAGACCTTCTCGCCGGCGCGCGAGAAGCTCCCCAGCCTGGCAACCTCCAGGAACGTGACCAGCTGATCGAAATCCATGAGTTGGCGTGATTATAGTCCGGCGTCGGTCGGCGTGCCGTGACCGGCCCGAATTCGCGAAGTGTGTGCAATGTGGGTGAAGGCAGAGCGCGGATGTCATGGGCGGTTGCGAAACAGGTGTCGTCCGCTAAAGCGGACTCGGGTTGTTCTCCTTCGGTCTACCCAGCACTGCCGTGCTGGGCTTTACTATGACGCCCCTAAAAGGGGCTGGAGTGAGGCGGTCTGGCACAGAGTCTACTGTCCAGAACTTCACTGGGCTGCATCTGGTTTCCGAAGACGGCCGTGCTGGGCTTTACTATGACGCCCCTAAAAGGGGCTGGAGTGAGGCGATCTGGCACAGGGTCTAGTATCCAGAACTTCACTGGGCTGCATCTGGTTCTCCAGGATTTGCGTGCTGGGATTTACGATGCCGCCCCTAAAGCTCACAGCCTTCTTAGCTGGTGACGCAGGGCAGGGCGGCCTGTTGCCAGGCGTCGAAGCCGCCAACAACGTTGGTAACGTTCTTAAAGCCGACGCGCAGGAGCAAGCTGCAGGCGATGGCGCTGCGGTAGCCGCTCTTGCAGTGCACCGCCAAAGGCTTGCCATTATCCAGCCTCGGCATTTCAGTGGCAAAACGGTCCAGCGGCCACAAGCGGGCGCCCTCAATGTGACCGGCTTGCCACTCGGTTTCGCGGCGCACGTCGAGCACCTGCAAGCCGTCCCGATGTTCGCACAATTCGCCCGCCGTCATCTGGGGCACAGAGGCCACGGGAAATCCGGCCTGTTTCCACTCCTCTACTCCGCCGGGAAGGCAGCCGGCGCATTCTTCAATGCCTACGCGAGCCAGGCGCATGCGGCTTTCCGCTAGCTTCTCTGGCGACTCCGCGATGAGCACCGGCCGGCCCTCCAAGCCGAGAATGATGCCGGCCCAGGTGGCGAACTGGCCTGACAGCGCAATGTTGATGGAACCGGGCACGTGGCCGGCGGCGAACTGCTCAGGCGAGCGCGTGTCCAGCACGTTGGCGCCCTGTTCGATCATGGAGCGTAACTGCGCGGGCGGGATTGCCGGCAGCGCTGGCAATTCCTCCAGGGCCGGCGCGCCTTCACGGTTGAGCTCGGCATCCTGCACGAAGTAGGCGGGACGGGGCGGCAGGTTGGCGGTGAGCTGCTGGACGAACTCCTCGCGGCTGCGCACCTGCAGGGCGGGATTGGACAGGCGCTCAGTGCCGATGCTGGAGAAGCGGTCAGCGCGCATGTTGCGCCCGCACAGCGAGCCCGCCCCGTGCGCCGGATACACCAGCACGTTATCGGGCAGGCGCAGCAGTTTTTCGTGCAGGCTGTCATAGAGCATGCCGGCCAGCTGCTGGGGCGTGTACTGGGTGGAAAGATCCGGACGGCCCACATCGCCGATGAACAGAGTGTCGCCGGTGAGCACCAGCGCCGGCTCGGGCGACTTGGTCATATCGCGCACCACCAGGCACACCGCTTCGGCAGTGTGTCCTGGGGTTTCCAGGGCGGTGATGCGCACATCTCCAAAGCGCACCTCGGAGCCGTCGCGCAAGGGCACGTGGGGAAATTTTGCGCCGGCGCGCTCGCCGATATAGATGTTGGCGCCGGTGCGAGCCGCCAGTTCCTTGTGGCCGGAAACAAAGTCGGCGTGCAGGTGGGTTTCGAAGATGTGACTGATTTTGAGGCCTTGTTCCTGCGCGGCCTGCAGGTAGATGTCCACATCGCGCTGCGGGTCAACCACCGCCGCTTCGCCCCCCGATCCCAGCATGTAGGACGCGTGCGCCAGGCAGGCCAGATAGAACTGTTCGAAGTACATGCGGCCGCACCCCGTGTGGGCGATTGTAGCCCAAAAGGAGCAGTCAGCAATCAGCAATCAGCACTCAGGGGTTGGAAGCATTTAGCCGGTTGAGGCAGGTTTCAAGGTTTCAGAGCTTCAAGGTTTCGGACTTGCGACTATAAACAAAGCGAAGCCTTATGGGAACCAAGCGGGCAGGCGCCGGTTTCCCTCATGGGCTGAAGCCCGGCCACCTATGTGGTCGTGGACGGCGCGGCTGAAGCCGTGTCCTTTCAAAACCGAGTTGTGAGGTAGCTGATAGCAGCTCGATAACTCAAACTTCGGAGCTTTCTTTTTCTCAGCAGCCGGACGCGTGGGCCGGCGTGCTGTTGATTACCTCTTCCAGCTTGACCGGACGGTGATGAGCGTTGGTTTTGCCATGCTCCAGTAAAGATTTCAGCCGCACCAGGTCATCATCGAGGGCGTGCTTGGGGTCCGCGGCAAAAATGGTGGCGATGGCGTGCCCAATTGCGCCTGCCGGCGGCACATAGGCCAGGCGAATGTGCACGCGCGTGCCGGCATTTTCGGTATCGAGTTGCACCACGCCGGAGTTTGGCACCACCGCGCCGGGCAGGCTGCTCCAGGCCAGCATTTTGTTGGGAATTTTCTCGGTGAGTTCCGCGTCCCAACTCAAAGGCGTGCCGGCGGGCCCGGCCACCGTCCAGCGATAGCGGTTATCGTCCACTTTCTTGACCGCCAGCACGTGGGACATGAGGAGCGGGAGTTTTTCGGGATCAGCCAGTAGTTCGAAAACCGCTTCCGCCGGGACATTCACGTGAATAGTTTTTTGCACGCGAATGCCGGCCGCTTCGGGATTGCCAAGGCCGAGCAGATGCCGCGGACCGACGTTACTGAGGGCGCGGCCAAGCAGGTTGATGCCCAGGAGGCCCAGACCGAGACCCTGCCATCCGCGGCGCCAGGCGCCGTAAGCGAGCAGCAGGCCTCCTCCTGTGCCCGCCAAAGCGCGCGTGGCCGGCGCCCAGGATTCCTGCAGCAACTGCGGTCCTGGCGGCGGGGTTCCGCCCTGCAGGTAGGGAACATCGGCCTGCCGGTGCGCAGTCATACGGTTCTCTACGTGCTTGACTCCCGGCACCGCGCGCACCGCCCACAGCACGCGCCGCAGCTCATCGTACAGCACATCTCCGGTCAGGGTGACGCGCCCATCCTGCGCCTCCACTTCAATGGCGTGGGGATGGGCTGTGGCCCGGCCCAGGCGGCTGCGCACCCGCTCGCGGAGTACCTCGTCAGGAGCGGGGTTGGGAGAGAGCAGGGACAAGGTTTCATCAGCCGCGCCCTGAGCGCGGTGAAACAAGTCGCGCACGCCGCGGTCTAGAGTCAGTTCGGCCTGGTGGGCAAGCCAGAGGGCGCGGTCGCGAGCCATGGCCCGCCGCCGGCGGCCATGCTGCGGATCGAACATATACATGAGGCGGGCGCCCAGGCTTAATCCGCCGGCAAAAATCATGGCCTTTTGCAACTGACATTTCATGCGCCGCTGCATGGCATTTCTCCTTCTCTGGACAGCTCAGCCGAGATTAGCTGTTGAATGGGATAGCGGCCGGCCTCCTAGCGGCCGGCCTCCTATTGCGGCCCGGCGCGCACCGTGAGCACCGGGCAATTGGCATGGCCGATAACTTTGTGAGTGCAGGCCCAGGGAAGGTGCGCCATCAGCCGCGCCGAGGCCTGGTGGCGGGCTCCCATCACGATCAGGTCGGCATCGGTGTCGGCGGCGAGCTGCAGAATCTTTTCCGCGGGCTCGCCAGTTACCACCACGACTTGCGGTTCGCAGGTCAGTCCGGCGCTGGCCGGCGCCAGCTTCTCCAGTTCTTCGCGGGCATCCCGCAGGGCACGCTCCCGGTAGTAATGAGGAATGGTGGTGATGTCCTCGATCACGTGCAAGCAGCTGAGCTGGGCGCCATAGTCGGCCGCCAGCGCGAGGGCGTAAGGCACGGCGTGCAGGGAAGCGGCAGTCAGGTCGCTGGCGTAAACAATGTGCTGCAGCTGGCCGGCGGCGAGTTCATTGCGCTTCACATCCGGGCCGATGGTCAGCACCGGGCAGGTGACGGTGCGAAAAATTTCTTCCGCCATCGAGCCCAGCAGGAGCTTTTTCAGGCCGCCCCGGCCGTGGGTGGCGATGACCACCAGGTCAATGGCGTGTTTCTTCACCATATCCTGGAAGACCGGCTCGGTTTCGCCCTTCTCCAGGACTACTTCGTAGCGCACGCCGGCGAGGGGAGCGGAGCGCACAAAGGTGTCCATCGCGTGCTTGGCCTCATAGCGCAGTTCGTCGAGTTCGGGCGGCATGGGTTCCAGGGGCAATGGACGCCGCGGCTCAGGCGCGATAGCGTGGGCGACAAACACGGTGCCGCCGTAATGGCGTGCCAAGCCGACGGCGTAGGGTAAGGCGCGCTCGGCGTAGTCGGAAAAGTCAGTGGTGAAAAGAATATTGTTCAGGGAAACGCGCGGAACGAGCTGAAGCGCCGCCATGGGACACCTCCGCTACGGGTGGCGCACCTCAGGCTGGGTGGTGAACCACCCTAGGCTCTTTTTAGTTCCTTGGGAGGGAGCGCGCAGTGATAAAAATCACGCCAGCGGGTGATTCAGAAAATGGTTGCGCCAGGGATCACACGGATTCTCACGAATTAGGCTACTGCTTCAATAACCTTTGCTTTTATCTACGATCCCCAGCAGAGGTTCGCCGGCGAGG
>DATEGM010000099.1:0-14410 GCA_035280085.1 Terriglobales bacterium | reverse complement strand
ATTCGGGCGCTGCAGCAGTTGCATGCGGACCGGTTGGCGTCGGTGGAAAAATAACTCACCCCCGAGACGCAGAGAGCGCCGAGGAACCTTTTCACTTCATTCACTGATTTGTCATCCTGAGCGAGCGCGAATCGAACGCAGCGAGATGAGCGCGAGTCGAAGGACCTTGTGCTCTAGAATGCAGCAAAACGCAGGGTCCCTCGACTCGCCTTTACCTCGCAAGCTCGGGTCAGGCTCGCTCGGGATGACATTCCAAGAAGAGCTGGCGAAGCGAATAAAACGCAAGGTCCCTTGATTCGCCTTCACCTCGCAAGCTCGGGTCAGGCTCGCTCGGGATGACATTCCAAAAATAGCTGCCAAAACGACATTATTCAGACCTCAGCGTTCTTGGCGTTCTCTGCGGTTTTCATTTTCTGGGGCTGAAACTACAATAGCGGCATGCTACTGCACGGTATTTTTCCGCCAATAACCACCCCGTTCTATCCCGATGGCAGCGTGTACTACAAAAAGCTGGAAGCCAACGTGGCGCAATATTCGAAGACGCCGGCGGCGGGCATTGTGGTGCAAGGCTCGACGGGCGAGGCGGTGATGCTTTCCGACCAGGAACGCCGGGACGTGTTCAAGGCGGCGCGCGAGGCGGCAGCGCCGCACAAAGTACTGATCGCCGGGACGGGGCTCGAGTCGGCGGTCGAGACGCTGCGGCTGACGGAATACGCGGCCACACTGGGCTACGACGCGGCCCTGGTGCGCACGCCCCACTACTACAAGGCGCAGATGAAGCCGCTCAACATGGCGACTTTCTTCCGCACCGTGGCCGACCGCTCGCCGTTGCCGGTCATCATTTATAACTTTCCGGGGGCAACGGGTTATGACATTCCGGCAGAGGTGGTCATCGAGCTGGCCGAGCATGCCAACATCATTGGCATCAAGGAATCGAGCGGCAACCTGGAAAAAGTGAAAAAGATGGTGGAGGGCACGCGGCATGTGAAGCGCACGGTTACGGTGACCGAGGTTTTTGCCGCGGTTACGGGGCGCATGCTGAGCATGGAATCCGCGCCGGGGAACGGAGACGTCGTGCCCGTGGGGGCGCTGGGAGGCTCGTCAGCAACGGCCGTGCAGGCGCCGCCCAGGTTCAAGACCCGCAGCAAGGAAGTGGGCTTCCAGGTAACGGTGGGAGCGGCGCATCAGCTGGAGCCTTCGCTAGAGCGGGGCGCGGTTGGTGCCATTCTGGCGTTTGCCTGTCCGGCGCCAACGGCCTGCTTCGAAATCTACGCGGCCTTTAAGGAAGGCGACCACGCGCTGGCTAAGGAGAAGCAGCAGCGGATCGCAGAAGCCGCGAGGCGCGCGGTAGCGGATTTGGGCATAGCAGCGGTGAAGTACGCCATGGACCTGAACGGTTATTACGGCGGGCCGGTACGCCTGCCGCTGCTTCCACTGGACTCCGAGCAGAAGGCGGAGGTGGAGCGGTTCATGGCGGGAATCAAGAACTAACCGTGTGGGGGCGGGGCAAAGCCCCGCCCTACACGGCTACTGCTTACGCCAGACGGCGCTTGCGATTGGGCTTGGTAACATGCACCGAGCGGCTGGCGCCGGTCTGAGCACCTTCCTCCAAATTTCCAGCCTCAGATTGGGTAGTGGCTTCAGGTTGACGCCTTGTAGGCCGGCCGGTAGTGCCAGGTTCATGCTCTGGCTCCACGGCTGAACCCCGGCCCGCCACCTGTCTGCGCGCCCGGTCGCTTTCCTTTGACCCACGGCCTCCTTCTTCGGCGGTCCTACGGCGCTCTTTTTCTCCGTGCAGTTCCAGGGGATGAGTGCCCGGGTCTTGACCCTCGGTGCGCCCGCTGGCTGGGTCCACGATGTAGAGCAGGTCGGTGAGGTCGGTGGCGTGCTCCTCTTCATCCTTGAGAATGCCCTCGAGGAGGACGCGCGTAGTGGGGTCGTCGTCGGCAAAATGGCGGATCATTTCGGTGTAGACCTGGATAACAATGCGCTCGGCAATCAGGTCTTCGCGGATCATATCGGCCAGGGTTTCTCCCTCGACGTATTGCGAAGCGGAACGCTCCAGCAGGTTGCGGGGATTGAAGTCGGGCTTGCCCCCGAGCTGCTGGATGCGCTCGGCGATGCCATCAGCGTGCTCGCGTTCGGCATCGGCGTGCTCCTTGAACTCGCCGGCGACAGATTTGCCGTGCACGCCGGTGGCCATAAAGTAATGGTGCATGTAGCGGAGGACGCAGACGATCTCGGTAGCCAGGGCCTGGTTCAGAATTTCGATGGTTTGTTCTTTATCGCCGCGGTAGGACTCTGTGATCGGTCCATCTTCGATGCTGCGGCGGGCACGCTCGCGGAGTTGCTCAACGTCTTCGATAAACTGCGCCATATTCACCTCACTGGGAATTTTTTGCCGATAAGAACGGATGCCTGGCACGACATTAGATTCCGAGAGTGGCAGGTGTAGATGTCCGAGTTCGGTTGGTGACTCGCGTAACCAGGGAGGGCGCCCGCCGTAACTTTACCAGCAACAGCCGCAGAGCTTAGAGTTCGAGATGCGATGCAAGAGCACGGTACCTCGCGCCTGGCGACAGCAGAGCCGGAGGACAGGCCTGAGCAGGAAGCAAGCGGGCCTGGCGTGGCCGGCAGTGGCTGGGCGGGGACGAGGACCGCGACCTTGCGAGCTGTGGCGGTATTGCTGGACATGCTGGCATGGTGGCCAGAAGCGCTTCTGGCTGGCCAGACGTGTTTGGCGGCCCTGCAAGCACGGCAGGGAGATGAGCGCGAGTAAAATCGGCAAAAAACTAAACTAACCTGGAGCGGGCGATCGGCGTCGGGGAGAGAACAGCTCCGGTGCCGGTCGCCCGCGGTGCTTGTATCGGCTCTCGGCTTTCGGCCGTCGGCCTTGTGGCGCGGGCGCCCTCGCCCGCGTTTCGTCCCACAGGCATGCCGTAACACTGCACGCGAGATGCTTCGGTTCTGAAGGCCCCCAGCACGACGCCTTCCTGCAGAAGGCTTGTAAAGGATGAGGCAACTTGCGTTCGCTCGAGACGATCAGTATCATGTAGAACGAACGTTCGATAAGCCCTCAGGGGTGGGGGCTCCAGTTCGGCATGGCTTCCGCGACTCGTTCCAGTTCGCTTTCCGGCCGCAGCTCGGCCCGGGTTCCTGCCGGGCAGGGCAGCCGTTTCGACCGCCGCCTGGCCAAGATCCTGGAGCATGCTACCGAGGTGTTCTGCGAGAAGGGCTACGAAGGCGCTTCGATGCGCGACCTGTCGCGCGCCAGCCGCATGTCGTTGGCCGGGCTGTACTACTACTTTGATTCGAAGGAAAAGCTGCTTTATCTGATCCAGAAATACACGTTCACCACCATTCTGGAGCGCTTGCGTGAGCGCCTGGGAGGGGTGCACGATCCCGAGCAGCGGGTGCGCATTTTTATCCAGAACCACCTGGAGTATTTCCTGGCCAACCAAAAAGCCGTGAAGGTGCTCTCCCATGAAGACGACGTGCTGAAGAACGGTTACGGGGCGGAGATCGCCGCCATCAAGCGCGAGTACTACCGCATCTGCCTGGAACTGGTGGATGAGCTGAAGCGGGCGCAAGGATTAGAATTCTCCAGTCGCATTGCCGTACTCAGCCTCTTCGGCATGATGAACTGGATTTATACCTGGCATAATGCGCGGGTGGACGCCGACGCGGGCGAGCTGGCGCGCGAGATGGGCGATATTTTCCTGCATGGCGTATGCCGCGGCGGCGCCGGGCCGCAGGCGAAGCGGGTTCGAGTGATGTGAATGAATTATCAACCACAGAGGACACAGAGTACACAGAGGAACGGAAACTTCAGACGTTGTGCAGGTTATTGTGAACTATTTCAGCGGTACTAAGGCTTGCCTTAGTTAGCCTAAGAAATCAGATTTCTCCGTGCTCTCTGTGTCCTCTGTGGTTAAAAAGAAGCTTTTTAAAGGAGCATTGCACATGGCAACCACAACCCAGCCGGTAAGCGCTGAAACCACCAAGCAGCTGATTAATTACCGCACCGACTCGGGCGTGGCGGTGATCGAGATGAACGACCCGCCGGCCAACACCTATACCTACGAAATGATGCGGCAGTTGGATGATGCCATCCTGCGGGCGCGCATGGACAACAACGTTTACGTGCTCCTGCTCACCGGGGCGGGCGACAAATTCTTCTCCGCCGGCGCGAATATCAAGATGCTTTCCACCGTGGACCCAACGTTCAAGTACTACTTCTGCCTGCATGCCAACGAGACGCTGCTGCGGTTGGAGCACACGCCCAAGCTGGTGATTGCGGCGCTCAACGGGCACACCGTGGGCGGCGGGCTGGAGATCGCCATGGCGGCGGATATCCGCATCGCGCGCAAGGATTCGGGCAAGGTCGGGCTGCCGGAAATCAACCTGGGGGTGCTGCCCGGGACCGGCGGCACGCAGCGCCTTTCGCGTCTGGTGGGCAAGAGCAAGGCCATTGAGTTGATGGTGACCGGCAACACCTACACCTTCGAGGAGGCGTTGGAGTACGGCATCATCAACGACATCTACGACCGCGAGAACTTCATGGAGAACGCCATGGAGTACGCCCGCCAGTTCTGCCCGCCCAACAAGGCGGCCAAAGCGGTCGGCCGCATCAAGCGCGCGGTGCAGACGGGCTGGGAGATTCCCATGGAGTCGGCGCTGGCGGTGGAGCGCGAGAACCAGCAGCTATTGTTCCAGAGCGAAGATGCGAAGGAAGGGCTGACCGCGTACGTGGAGAAGCGGCCGGCAACTTTCACGGCAAAATAAAAATTGATTAACCACAGAGGACACACTGAACACAGAGGAAAACCAGGCAAAAAGAAGATTCTTTAGTGTTCGCTTTGTTGCGCTGGTGGTTTGATCTTGAAGATGTTTTTCGAAGGGTCGGGTTTCAGATTTTTGATTCCTCTGTGATCTCTGTGTCCTCTGTGGTGAAAAAAGGGTTTGTGGTGAAAATTTATGCTGGTGGCGAGTAAGACGAAAGTAGAACCCGGCAAGCTCCTGATTGGCGGCGAGTGGGTTGCGACTTCCAAGACCTTCGATTCCATCAATCCCGCGACCGGGGAAGTCATCACCCAGGTGACGGAAGCCGGGCCGGCCGAGGTGGATCGCGCGGTTAAGGCAGCCCGCAAAGCTTTTGATGAGCGCGGCGGCCCGTGGCAGAAGATGTCGGCCAGCGAGCGCGGCAAGCTGCTCTGGCGGCTGGCCGACCTGCTGGAGAAAAACATCGAAGAGTTTGCCGAACTGGAGACGCTGGACAATGGCAAGCCCATCTTCGAATCGCGCTACGTGGACATGCCCATGGTCTGCGACGTTCTCCGCTATTACGCGGGCTGGGCCAGCAAAATCCACGGTGAGACCATCACTTCGCGCGCCGACGCGTTTACCTACACGCTCCGGGAGCCTGTAGGCGTGGTGGGCGCCATTGTGGCGTGGAATTTCCCGCTGCTGCTGACGTCGTGGAAGCTGGGCCCGGCGCTGGCCACAGGCAACACCGTGGTGCTCAAGCCGGCCGAACAGACTCCGCTGACGGCTTTGCGCCTGGGTCAACTGGCGCAGGAAGCCGGCTTCCCGCCTGGCGTGCTCAACATCATTACCGGCGGGCCGGAAACGGGGCGCGAACTGGTGAAGCATCCGGGCGTGGACAAGCTGGCGTTCACCGGCTCCACCATGGTGGGCAAGGAAATCATTCGCAGCGCCGCCGACACCATGAAGCGGGTCACGCTGGAGCTGGGCGGCAAGTCTCCCAACATTGTTTTCGCCGATTCCGACCTTGATTCCGCGGTAAAAGGCGCGACCACCGGCATCTTCTACGGTAAGGGCGAAGTCTGCGCCGCGGGCTCCCGCCTGTTCGTGGAGAAGAAGGTGCACGACGACTTCATCAACAAGCTGGTGGACCGCACGCGCAAGATTAAGCCTGGCGACCCGCTCGATCCCAAGACCCGCCTGGGGGCCATCGTCAGCGAACAGCAGATGAATACGGTGCTGGGCTACATCGAATCGGGCAAGAAGGAAGGCGCGCAGTTGGTCGCCGGCGGCAACCGCGTGAACGTGGATGGCGGCAAAGGCTTCTTTGTCGAACCTACCGTATTCGACGCGGTCAACAACAGCATGAAGATCGCCCAGGAGGAAATTTTTGGTCCTGTGCTGGCCACCATTCCTTTCGACGATCTGGACCAGGTGGCCGAGCTCGCCAATCAGAACGTTTATGGACTGGCGGCAGCGATCTGGACTAACGACATCAGGAAAGCCCACAACATGGCGCGCCGCCTGAAGGCGGGGACGGTGTGGATCAACGCTTATAACCTGTACGACGCGGCGCTGCCCTTTGGCGGCTTCAAGCAGTCCGGTTTCGGCCGCGAACTGGGCAGGGAAGCGCTGGATCATTACACGGAAGTGAAGAGCGTGTGGGTGAATCTGGGGTGAAGCAGCATTTAGTTATTAGCACTTAGCATTTAGCCCTTCGATATTTGCTTCAGGGCTGCGCTTGCTGAGAACTGACAACTGATAACTAACAACTGAGGTGTTATGCCAGGCAAAGTACCGAGAATCGGAACATTCAGCGACTGGGTGGGGCTGTTCGAAGAGTGGCGCAAGGAAGTGGGCGTCAACACCGACGACATCGCCGGCTTCCAGTTCCAGACCCTCTACGGCCAGATCGAGACGGAAGAAATCCAGTTTGGCCACTACAAAGGCAAGCGCAAGTGGGAGTCGGTGCGCCAGATTCCGACGCAGAACATGCGCGATGCTCTGCTCAACATGATCGTCTACCAGGGCGACACCGAGTTCGCCAGCGTGGAGCAGCAGCGCTATCTTTTCGAGAGCGCGCCTACCGATTGGGATCGCAGGGCGCTTACCCGGGTAATGATTGAGGAAATGCGCCACGGGTGGCAAATGTGCTCCTTGCTGATCGAGCATTTCGGCCAGACCGGCCGGGTGGAGGCGCAGAAAATGCTGGAGCGACGCGCCTATGAGAGCAAGCGCCTGCTCAACGCCTTTAACGAGATGGTAGACAACTGGATGGACCTGTACGCCTACACTGATTTCGTGGACCGCGACGGCAAGTTCCAGCTGCAGATGCTGAAGTACTCTGGGTTTGCGCCCCTGGGACGCTCAATGTCTTACATGCTGCGTGAGGAGGCTTTCCACATGGGCACGGGAGATACCGGCCTGCGGCGCGTCGTGGAAGCCGGCGTGGTGCCCGCCTGGCTCATCCAGAAATATCTGAACAAGTGGATTTCGGAGTCGCACGACCTGTTCGGCACGGACCATTCTTCTTCGGCGCATTGGGCTTACGTCTGGGGCATTAAGGGCCGCTACGACGAGCCCAAGAATGAAAACGCGCCCGACCTCGACGACGTGAACGACTACAACCGGCACTTGTATCACCAGGAGGTGACCACGCTGGTGGAGCGATTCAACAACGCGCTCAAGCCGGACCAGCCGCGGCTCTACGTGCCGGACATTAAGTTCAACCGTACCATTGGGCGCTGGGCGGGGCAGAAGTTCCACCCGCACACCGGCGAGGCGGTACAGGAGAAGGAATACGAGCAGCAGCGCACCGAATGGCTGCCCACGCCGGCGGATCACAAGCTGCTACTGGACATCATCAGCACCGAAAAGAAGTGGATTGTGCCGCGAACGGGCGCGCGCGATCCGCTGGAGACGATCGCCGAACCGCGCAAGTCGGCAATCAATATCTAAGCTATTGGCTCTTGGCTATTAGCCATTAGCCAACAGCCAAGAGCTGAAAGCCAAGAGCTGAGCCTCGTGACTACCACCGCTCCCGACATTTCGACTCCCGCCGCCTACACCATGGGAGAGCTCATGGTGGCGGCTGCCGCCCGCGAGATCCGCGACGGAGAGGTGGTCTTCGTCGGCATGCGCCTGCCCCTGATTGCCTTCGTGGTAGCCAAACGCACGCATGCGCCAAATGCGGTGGGATTGTTCGAGAACGGCGTAATCCGCAGCACTCCGGCGCGCGAACTGATCTACACCATGGCCGACCCGCCTAACATTCTCGGCGCCACACAGTGCCTGGACATGCTGGCGGTGATGAGCCTGCTGCAGTCCGGCCGCGTTCACCTGGGCTTTCTGGGTGCTGCTGAAGTGGATCGGTTTGGCAACCTCAATTCCACCCAGGTGGCCGTGGGCGGGACCGTATCAGGGCACGGCTTCGGCCGTGCCGATCAGCCCGGCAATAATGCGGCTTTAGCCGCTGTACAAAAGTTCATTCGCCTGCCCGGCTCCGGCGGAGCCTGCGACATTGCTTCGCTGGCGCATCGCTTTGTGGTTCTGCTGGAGCACGATAAGCGCCGCCTGCCGGAGCGCGTTTCCTATGTTACCAGTCCGGGGAATGGCGAGGGTTCGGGTTGGCGCAAGAAGGTCGGCTTGCCGCGCGGCGGGCCATCGGCGGTCATCACCACGAAAGCTGTGCTGCGCTTCGGGGAAGATGGGGAGGCTTTCCTCGCCTCCGTGCACCCCAACATCACGATCGGGGATGTCGTGAACAACACGGGCTGGAAGCTGCGCCTGGCCGATCAGGTTGCGGTCACGCCCGTGCCCAGCGCCGCGGAACTCGAGGCCATTCGCGACTACGACAAGGAAGGCTTCTGGACCAAATGAGTTTGTATTCACCACCGAGACACAGAGTACAGGGAAAGACTGGCGTGAAAGTTGAAAATGCGATGGCGCGAAAACTTACCACCAAGTTGCTGAAGAACGAGCCCGAAGGGCGTAACCAGTTTTTGGCCCAGGGCGTAAGCCTGCGCACTCTTGCGCCGGAAATAGGGAGAGAACAGATCCCGCATCGGATCCGACACGAATGGCGGTGAAGGAAGTCCTCGGGATCCGCCGGGAATCCAGCCCGAAGGGCGAAATACCTTTTAGCCCAGGGCGTAAGCCCTGGGTAGGACGGCCACAAGGAACCGAGTCCCTTTAGGGACGGCCTAAGGAAATTGGAATGGCGACGCAACCGAAATCGCGCTTCTCCACCATCGCTCTCGACTACTATGGCGCCATCGCCCGAATTGTCCTCAACAATCCGCCGGTCAATGTCATAACGCTTCCCATGATGGAGGAACTGGTGGCTGGGCTTGAGGAGGTGGAAGGGCGTCCAGAAATCGCCGCCCTGGTCCTGCGCGGCGCAGGCAAAGGCTTCTCCGCCGGCGTGGACGTGGCCGCGCACACGCCCGACAAAGTCCGCAACATGCTGGTCACCTTCCATGGTGTGGTCCGCATGCTGGCCGCGTCCAAAAAGGTGACTATCGCCGCGGTGCACGGCAGCTGCCTTGGAGGCGGCGCCGAACTCGCGGCGGTTTGCGACCTGGCCTTCACCACGGAGTCGGCTACCTGGGGCTTTCCCGAGATCAGCCTGGGCTGTTTTCCTCCCGTAGCCGCGGCCATGCTGGCGCAGGTGATCGGGCAGAAGCGCGCGGCAGACCTGATCCTGACCGGCAGAAAAATTACCGGCGATGCTGCCTTCGCCATGGGTTTAGCCAACGAGGCCGTCCCTGAAGGGGAACTGGATGAACTGGTGGAAGAAACCTGCGAGCGCCTGCGTACACTGAGCCCCTCCTCTTTGCAGCTCACGAAGAAAGCACTGTACACCTGGGACGCGGCGCACTTCACCAAAGGCCTGGAGCGGGCGGAGAAGATTTATCTGGACGAGTTGATGCAGAGCGAAGACGCCAAGGAGGGAATCAGCGCCTTTATGCAGAAGAGGCAGCCAGAGTGGAAAGGGAAATAAAGCACTCAGCTGTCAGTACTCAGCATTCAGCCCTTGGGCCGATGTTTGCTGGCTGAATGCTGACTGCTGAGTGCTGAGTGCTGATGTCGAAATTAACCACAATGCGTGAGGCGATTGCCTCCTTCATACCTGATGGCGCCAGCGTCGCCCTCGGGCTGCAGATGGAGCAGAACATCCCCTTCGCGGCGGGGCACGAGATTATTCGCCAGAAAAAGCGTGGGCTGCGCCTGATCGGGCCGATCTCGGACATTCTGTTCGATCAGATGATCGCCGGCAGCTGCGTCAGCGAAATCGTTGCGGCGTGGGTGGGCAATGTAATGATGGGCTCGGCCTACAATTTCCGCCGTGCGGCCGAAAGCGGAGCCATCAAGGTCTTCAACATGACCAATTTTTCCATCGCGCTGGCGCTGCAGGCCGGAGCCATGGGCGTGCCTTTCATTCCCACGCGCACGGCTATGGGATCGGACGTACCCAAGGGCAATCATTTTTTCTACGGCATCTTTTCGCCCTTTGAAGGCAAGGAGCCGTTGTTGGCCGTGCGGGCCATCAACCCCGACGTCACCATCGTGCACGCGCAACGCGCCGACGCCGACGGCAACGCCCACAACTGGGGAAGTTTTGGCGTGATGCTGGAGGCGGTGCGCGCGGCGAAGCACGTGATTGTGGTGGCGGAGGAGATTGTGGACCGGGTGGTAATTGCCAGCGATCCCAACCGCACGGTGATACCCGGATTCCTGGTCAGCGCCGTGGTGGAGTGCCCCTATGGCGCGCATCCGTCGCCGGTGCAGGGCTATTACAAACGCGACGATGCCTTTTTTCGCGAATATCACCAGCAGACCAAGACTCCGGCTGAGAGCGACGCCTGGCTTGGGCGCTGGGTGCACGGCGTTGCCGATTGCGAACAGTACGTGGAGCTGCTGGGCGGGGCGCGGGTGGAGACGCTGGGGGTAAAGCAGCACGCGTACGCGGCGGCCACGGATTATGGCTACTAAGAGCAGCACTTAGCATTCAGCAATTAGCACTTAGCCAGCCATGAGTGTGCCGGTTGGTCACGTATCTAAAGCAGCCGGTCAACTGCTCACGGGCTAAATGCTAATTGCTAATTACTAATTGCTTCATGAAAAAAGAACTCATCCAACTTCGCGTTAACGGCCGTCCTCACGAGCTGGCGGTGGAGCCCAGCAAGCTGCTGCTCGACGCACTGCGCGAGGACCTGCGCCTCACTGGCTCCAAGCGCGGCTGCGACGACTCCTCTTGCGGCGCTTGCACCGTGCAGGTGGATGGCATTCCCATGCTTGCCTGCACGCTGCTGGCGGCCAGCTGCCAGGAGCAGGAGATCACCACCGTGGAAGGAGTGAGCCAGCACGGCAGCCTGGCTGCCATCCAGAAGGCGTATGGCGACTGGGGCGGCGCCCAGTGCGGCTTCTGCACGCCCGGCTTCATCATGACGGTCAAATATCTGCTGGCCAATAACCCGCACCCGAGCGAGCTGGAGATCAAGCAGGCGCTGAGCGGCAATCTGTGTCGCTGTACCGGTTATAACCAGATGTATGAGGCGATCAAGTCAGCAATTGAAGCCGAACAGAAGGGACTGGTGGCTGCGAAATAATATGGCGAGCGACCGACGACAAACGAGCGACGGCTTCTCCATCATCGGCCGCCGCACGGCCATGGTAGACGCTGCCGAGAAGACCACCGGCGCGGGCAAATACACCGACGACCTTTCTGTTCCCGGCATGCTGATCGGCAAGATTCTGCATTCGCCCTACCCGCACGCCCGCATCAGGCGCATTGATGCGACGAAAGCGCTGGCACTCGAGGGCGTCGCCGCCGTGGTCACCGGACAGGACGCGCCTGTCACGTACGGCATTCTTCCCATTGGCCACGACGAGCACGCGCTGGCTGTGGACAAGGTGCGCTACGTGGGCGACAACGTTGCTTGTGTGGCGGCGGAGAGCGAAGCGATTGCCGAAGAGGCAGTGGAACTGATTGACGTCGAATACGAGTTGCTGCCCGCCTGGTTTGACCCTGAGCAGTCCATGAAGGCGGAAGCCGAGTTCATCCACGAAGGCCGCCCGCATAACATCGAAAAGGAATATCACCACGTCTTCGGCGACCCGGAGAAAGGCTTTTCCGAGAGCGACTACGTTCATGAGGCGCGCTACATCGCCAACGAGGTCACGCATGCGGCCATGGAACCGCATTCCACGCTGGCGAGCTTTGAGCTCGACCCGCACACCGGTCAACTCGGCCGCCTGACGGTCTGGTCCTCCACCCAGGTGCCTTACTATCTGCAGCACAAGCTGTCGCTGGTGCTGGAAATGCCCATGGCGCAGATTCGCGTCATCAAGCCGCTGGTGGGCGGCGGCTTTGGCGGGAAGAGCGAAGTCATTCCGCTGGAGATCATCGCCGCCATCGCCGCGCGCGCCGCCAAGCGCCCCGTGAAAATCACCTACACCCGCGAAGAAGTTTTCTGGGCACACCGGGGGCGGCCGCGAACCATCGTGGACCTGAAGACCGGCGTAAAGAACGACGGCCGCATGGTGGCCGTGCGCGCCCGAGTGGTGCAGGATGGCGGCGCTTACTGCTCTTACGGGCCGGTCACAATTCTCTACTCCGGGGCGCTTCTGGGCGCCATCTACGACATCCCCAACGTTGGCTACGACGGCTATCGTGTGCTCACCAACAAGCCCGCCTGCGGCGCCATGCGCGGCCATGGCACGGTCAACGTGCGCTTTGCCTTCGAATCTCAACTCGACGAAATCTGCGCCGCACTAAAGCTCGACCCCTATGAGGTGCGCCAGAAGAATTTTCTCAAGCCGCCCTGCATTACGGTGAACAACTTGCGCGTGCTCAGCTACGGCCTGCCGGAATGCGTGGACAAAGTGACCAAAGCCTCGCGCTGGAGCGAGCGCCGCGGCAAGCTGGGCCGCGGGCGCGGTCTGGGCATGGGCTGCAGCCACTATGTGAGCGGCGCTGCCAATTCCATCATTCGCTCTGACATGCCGCACTCCACCGTCAACATCAAGGTAGACCGCGACGGCGGCGTGGTGGTCTACACCGGCGCCTCCGAAATCGGCCAGGGATCTGACACCATGACCGCGCAGGTGGCGGCTGAAGTTCTGGGCTGCGCGTTTTCACGCGTGCGCGTGGTAGCCGCCGACACTGACCTCACGCCGATTGACATTGGCTCCTACTCCAGCCGCGTGACCATGATGGCGGGCAACGCCACTCTGCGCGCCGCGGAAGAGATTCGCAGGCAGATTGCCAGCGCCGCTGCCCGCAAGATGGATTGCGCACCCGAAGAACTGGTCTTCGGTAACGATCAGGTGCTCAAGCGCGATACAAAAGCCGCGAGCGAGAGCGCCAACGCCACATATGCCTCGGTCAGCGGTCACGTCGAAGGCCAGATCCTGCGCGGTTCGCTGCAGCAGAAGCGCAAGGAAGAAGGCCCAAAGGACTCGATGACCTTCGAGGAGGCCGTGGTAGCTGCCATTGATTTCCACGGCGCGCTGACCGGCACTGGTTCATATGCTCCCTCGCTGGATGCTCGCGGTGGCAAGTTTAAAGGGGCGGGTGTTGGGCCTTCGCCGGCTTACTCGTACTCGGCCCAGGTGGCGGAAGTCAGCGTGGATGAAGACACCGGCGAGGTCACAGTACACAAGATCTGGGCGGCGCACGATTGCGGCCGGGCCCTCAACCCGGTTTCCGTGGAGGGCCAGATCATTGGTTCGGTCTGGATGGGCCTGGGCCAGGCCTTGCAGGAAGAGATGGTCTGGAAAGATGGACTGCTCATGAACCCCGGCCTGCTGGAGTATCGCAGCCCGTCGGCCGTCGAGTCCCCCGAAATCAAACCCTTCATCGTGGAGAGCATCGATCCCGAAGGGCCTTTCGGGGCCAAGGAGTGCAGCGAAGGCTCTCTGGCGGCTACCATTCCCGCAATTGCTAACGCCATTCATGACGCGGTCGGCATCCGCTTGCGCGAGGCGCCCTTCACTCCGGAGCGAGTGCTGGCAGCGTTGCGCGCGCAGAAAAGCGCCAAGAAGCTCAACCTCACAGAAGGCGTGGACCCAACCCGCCCGGCCCGTCTCCGCGAACACGGCGGCGCGCTCTGGTTCAACGGCAAGGGGCCGCAGCGCCACCGGCTCGATCCGGCGGTCAGCGGACAGCAGGGAAGTGCCGGGGGTGACGATTGAGCCTTCCCGAATTCAAACTACTGCGCCCCCGCACAGTAGCTGAAGCGATGGAGCTTCTGGCCAGGCACGCGCCGGACGTGCAGGTGATTGCCGGAGGCACCGACCTCATCCCCTCGCTGCGCCAGAAACTCTTCGCACCGCGCTATGTGCTCGATATCCGCGGTCTCCGTGAACTGCGCGGGATTCGGCCACAATCCGGCGGCGTTGAAATGGGTGCTCTGACTAACCTTACCGAAATCGAACATTCGGAGTTCCTGCGGAAGCAATATCCGGTTCTGGCGGAAGCGGCGGCTACAGTGGCCTCGCCTATCCTGCGCAATATGGGCACTCTGGGCGGCAACATCTGCCTGGACACGCGCTGTGTCTGGTACAACCAGTCATTGCAATGGCGGCGGTCGTGCGGTTTCTGCATCAAGAAAGATGGCGATCTTTGCCACGTTGCGCCTGG
>DATEGM010000098.1:0-7647 GCA_035280085.1 Terriglobales bacterium | reverse complement strand
CAACGCGGCATTCACCGGGCCGGCCAAGAACCCGTGGAACCCGCAATACTGGACCTGCGGTTCCTCGGCGGGCTCGGGGGCGGTGGTGGCAGCGGCGCTGGCTCCGTGGGCGCTGGGCTCGGATACCCGCGGCTCCATCATTTGTCCTTCGGCGTGGTGCGGCATAGTGGGCATGCGGCCCAGTTTTGGGCGGGTGAGCCGGCACGGCTCAATGGCCATTGCCTACACCATGGATAAGCTTGGACCCATGGCGCGCACGGCCGACGATTGCGGGCTGATCCTCTCAGTGATTGCCGGGAATGATCCCGAAGACCACGATTCCCTGCCTGCACGGCTGGCGGCGTTCCCCTATTCGGCAGCGCCACCGGCTTCCGGACGGCTGCGGGTGGGAAAACTGACGAATGTGTGGAACAAGATGGATACGGGCCTGGAACAGGCAGTAGACGACGCCCTGAAGGTGATGGAACGCACAGGGGCGAAAGTTAACGATGTGAAGGTGCCGGACGGTCCTTACGAGGAAGCGGCGGAGTTGACCATCCTGATGGAGGCGGCGTCGTCTTTTCAGGAGTTGATTCACTCCGGGCGGTGCGCGGAACTGGATGACCCGCTGGGGCGAATCAATGGCTACGTGAGTGAGCAGTTCACGGCTCCCGAGTATCTGCAGGTGCAGAGGGTGCGGCTGCAACTGCAGCGGCAGATTGACCGGCTGTTTGACGATTTCGACGTGCTGGCCACGGCAGGGCAGTCCACGGCTGCGTCGCCGCTGAAAGCGCCTCCCGATGATGGCACGGAAGAACCGCTGGAGCGTCGCGCGCCTGACGGCGTTTCCAGCCTGTGCGGGTTGCCAGCGCTGACCGTGCCGTGCGGCTTCAGCAAGGAGAAGCTGCCCTTCGGGATCCAGTTCCTGGGGCGGGCATTGAATGACCAGGCGGTGATTGCGGCGGCGCACCGCTTCCAGGCGCATACGGAGTGGCATCTTAAGCGGCCGCCGGTGCCGCCAAGCTCGGCCACGGAGACACAGAGGCACAGAGATTCAAGTGTTTGAGGTTCGAGAACTTCGCGGGAAGGAGATGGGTTGCGGAAAATAAGGATCATTGATTCGCACACCGGCGGAGAGCCTACGCGGCTGGTAGTAAGCGGCGGGCCGGACCTGGGGCAGGGGCCACTGGCGGAGCGACTGCTGCGGTTTCGCTCGGAATACGATACGTTTCGCTCGGCGGTGGTGAACGAACCCAGGGGTTCAGACGTGATTGTCGGCGGGCTATTGTGCGAGCCGGTGGATGCTTCCTGCGCGGCCGGCGTCATTTACTTCAACAACGTCGGCTACCTGGGCATGTGCGGGCACGGCACCATCGGGCTGGCAGTGACCCTGGCCTACATGGGGAAGATCAAACCGGGCCAACACCGGATTGAAACTCCTGTGGGGACGGTGACGGCCGAGCTGCACAAAGACGGACAGGTGACGGTGAACAACGTGGCCAGCTATCGACTGGCGGCGAACGTGGCGGTGGAGGTCCCGGGATACGGCCGGGTGCAGGGCGATGTGGCTTGGGGCGGCAACTGGTTTTTCCTGGTGCGCGAGCACAGCCTGGAGATGACGCTGAAGAACGTGGAGGCGCTGACCGACTTCACCTGGGCGATCCGGCAGGCGCTGACGGCGGGAGGAATCACAGGCAAGGGCGGGGCGGAGATAGATCACGTGGAATTGTATGCGCGGTCGCACCTGCCGGGGGTGGACAGCAAGAACTTCGTGCTGTGCCCGGGCAAGGCGTATGACCGGTCGCCCTGCGGGACGGGCACCAGCGCCAAGATGGCCTGCCTGTACGCCGACGGCAAGCTGCGCGAAGGCGAAGTGTGGAAACAGGAAAGCATAGTAGGCAGCGTGTTTGAGGGGACCATCCGGGTGAAGGATGGGCAGGTTTACCCCAGCATCAAGGGCTCAGCTTTCGTGAACGCCGAGGCAGACCTGATTCTGGATGAGCGGGACCCGTTCTGCATGGGAATACGGGCTTAGCGGAAGAGGAAGCGCAAGCTGTTTCGCAAAGAGTGCAAAGGGCCGCGCATGGCACGGTTGGGCGAATACAATATGTCGCCGCCCGTGGTATATTCACGGTTTCGTGAGCAGGCACCCGAACCAATGGTCATGGCTTCTGAACTCACTTCCAGCCTGGCAATTCCCCGTCAATCACTGACTTCTGCCGTAGCCGAAAAGCTGCGCGAGCAGATTATCCGGGGAGAAATTCCGGAGGGGGCGCAGCTGCGGCAGGACGCGATTGCCAACCAATACCAGGTGAGCCGCATTCCGGTGCGGGAAGCGTTGCGGCAGCTGGACGCGGAGGGGCTGATCACGATTGTGCCCAACCGAGGGGCGGTGGTGCCGGCGCTTTCGCCGGAAGACGTGGAGGAACTGTTCACCATCCGGGCCATGCTGGAGCCGGAAGTGCTGAAGCTTTCGATTCCCGAACTGACGGAAGATGATTTCGCCAACGCGGAAGAGATTTTGCGCAACTACGTGGATGAACTGAAACGGGAGCAGCACGTTTCCGCGTGGGGACGATTGAATTGGGACTTCCACTCCATTCTGTACTCGCGGGCGAACCGGCCGCACATGATGGCGATCATTCGTAACGTGAACGCGAAGGGCGAGCGCTACACGCGGCTGCAGCTCTACCTGACACATGGGATGAAGCGGGCCAACCGCGAACACCACGAAATTCTTCAACTCTGCCGCAAGCGCGAGGTGAAGAGCGCCTGCGAATTGCTGCGCGAGCATATCCTCTATGCCGGGCAGTCGCTGAAGCAGGTGCTGCAGGAACGGCGGGCAACGAGCACGGCGGCACCGCGCGGGCGGAGCCGCAACCACGACTCGTCGCCCGCGTAACGGCGGCTTCGTCAGCCCCCCTCTATATCTCCCTGGAAGTCCGGGGGCAAGCACTCCCAACGCTTGCCCATCGCCTGGTTATGGTATGAAAACCATGCCGCGCGTCGGGCCGCCGCTGCTCACCGGGAAGGGCGAGCCTGGGATAGGCGTAAGCGTCCCCGTACTAGAGTCCAGAGTGAACCCTGCCATTTCACGAGGCACGATGCTGACGAATACAAATTTGCCCTGTGGGTCCACGGCGATGGATGAGGGCTGGGAATTGGTCCCCAACGGGGTCGGTGCGCCGACCGCGGCCAAGTTGCCAGCCGAGTCAATGGAATAGGTGGATAAGGTGTTGCCTCCGGTATCGCCGACAAATACGAACTTGGCGCTGCTGGGCTTTCCCCCTACGAGGGGTGGGTCGAATGCAACCGGGGCAGGCTGGGTGCCACTGGCGAAGGGTGATCCAGGGACAGCGGTCAGTGCGCCGCTCGCCGAATCCAGCGAGAATACCGCGACATTGTTCGTCCCCTGATTGGCGACGACTACAAACTTCCCGTCCGGGGTAACTCGTATCCCTTGCGGGCTGTTGCCGCCGCTAGGGACAACCTGCGGCGTCCCCACGGCGCCGGTCGAGGGGTCTCGCGTCAATCCAACAATCTCTCCTCCCGAAGTTCCGTCACAGGTGACGCCCAGCCAGGAGCCCGAGGGAGCTGCGGCAAGACCATGCGGTATACAGGGAAGCGTAATGGCCGGAGTCTTCTGCGTTAGAGACGCATTAAAGCTATTGATAGTGAATTGGAACAGCTGGGCGGCATTACCGAAAACGTAGAGACAGCATGAAGATCCCGAGGAACCCCCGCCAGGCGCAGCAGCGAGCCCAAGAGGAGCCACGGACAAGGTTTGGCTGCCGGAGGCGCTCAAGGCGCCGGTGTTGTGATCTATAAGGAACGGGACCACGTTGGGCCCGCCAAGACCGTTGCTGGTGGCGTAAAGGATCATGGTGCCCAGATCGGCCTCCAGCGCAACATCAGAAGCGGCAGCCTGGTTCGTGACCGGCGTTGTCGGGGTTAACGCAGTCGGTTTGCCGGTATTGGGATCCACGGCAAATCCGTGGATTACGCCAACGTTGTCACCGACATAGAGAAGTTCTGCACCGGCGGGCAGCGGAGGCGGGGTTGAACCCCCGCCGCCGGAGGAGCCACCACCGGGATTGGGGGTGGGGGTCGAGCCACCGCCGCCACATCCGGTGAGCATGCCCAGCAGAAGAAACGCACTTAAGAGCGAAGTGGCCCGTTTCATGAAATCCTCCCTGGTTTCGGTGAAATAGCGACAAAAACGACATGCTTCTGCTGCCCTGCGAGGCGGTCACTTGTGAATCAGGAAGCTGAACGACACCAGGTACTGCCCTATGGGCGTGCCGTTCCCGCAGCCGTTGCAGGAGGGATAGAACAATTCAGCAATCCCTGAGAGCTGGTTGGTTTGCGGGTTGATGACGGAGGTGGCGGGGTCCGGCTGGACCGTCCATTGATTGCACAGCCCGTTGGTCGCGCCGGTGCAGGTTACCTGCATGTAGGAGGTGCCGGCGAAGGTCGGCGGAGCCAACCCTAAGTTGTACAAAACGCCGTTGTAAGTAAAGACCAGGTGCATGGGGCAGGCTATCGTCTGGCCCACAAAAGTCATGGTGCCGAAGTTCACGTTATTGTTGGCAGGGTTGCTGAAGCACTGGGTGTGGAAGACGCCGTGAATCTCCGTCGCGCCGGTAAACGGCGGCGGGGTAGTAACACCGGAGTAAGGATAGGCGAGCGTCACCACGATTCCGCGGGTTGTGGAGCCGGTGGTATCCAGGGCCCAGCTGCAGGAACTCTGAATGATGGAGCTGACGGAGTTATTGTTGGACGATCTAAACGTGGTGTAGGGTCCCAGGCCGTCGCTCTGGTACTGAAACGGGTGCGCAGGCACCTGGCTGTCAGAATCGTACAAGATGGAGGTGACGTTATAGCCGCAGCCAGAGCTGCTCTTCGCCATGCACGGCAGGGACATAGCAAGGCACAGGACGGCGCTGAGGCAGAGGACAGTCTTGAGCGAGATAGGCTTCTTCACGAGAGGTCTCCTTTACGTCGGTGAATGCTGAAGTGGTGCGAAACACTCAGGTTGTTGACGCTGTCCCCATAGCCCACCGGAACGGATGAAGCCTTGGCAGGGTGGAGGATGGCGGTGTCACGGCTGTTCCCCACTGAAAACAAGCCGCGTTGCGAGACGTTTACAGTCTCAGCAAACTGAGTCAACTTAATTTGTATTAAGGTCTAAACAATTGATTTACAAAGGACCACGGGAAATGCCGTAAGGGGCTCGGGCGCTAGGGCCTGCATGGGGGGTGCATTACAATCGGAAGTTTGCCAAACGAGGCGAGGCCGGCATGAAACTGGGAGAACTTGCAGCCACTCTGGGGGCGCGCCTGGAGAATGGCTCGCCGGAAACGGAAATAACCGGGGTGGCGGGCATTGAGGAGGCGGGAGCGGGCCAAATCACCTTCGTGGCCAATCCCAGGTATGCGGGGGCGGCGCGCACCACCAAGGCTGCGGCGGTTATAGTGGCGGAGGACTTCCCTGCCGCGAACACGGCGCTGCTGCGCTCGCGCAATCCTTACCTGGACTTCGCCCGCGCCATCGAACTTTTTTACCGGCCGCCCAAGTATGCGGTGGGGGTACACTCCACGGCGGTTGTCCATCCTTCTGCCAAGATTGGGAAGAACGCGTCCATCGGCCCGTACGTGGTGGTGGACGAAGATGTGCAGATCGGGAAGAACTGCGTGCTGCTGGCGCACGCGGTGATCTACCGGGGAGCGCGCATCGGGCACAACTTCCTGGCGCACGCCCATGCCGTGGTGCGAGAGAACTGCCGGCTGGGAGATAACGTCACCCTGCAGAACGGCGCGGTGATCGGGGGCGACGGTTTCGGCTTCGCCAAGGACAACGAGGGGCGCTGGCGCAAAATTGCGCAGTCGGGACCGGCGGTGCTGGAGGACGACGTAGAGGTGCAGGCCAACGCCTGCGTGGACCGGGCCAGCATCGGGGAGACCCGGGTGGGCAAGGGCACGCGCATAGACAACCTGGTGCAGGTGGGGCACGGCTCGCGCGTGGGCAACAACACGCTGCTGTGCGCGCAGGTTGGGCTGGCGGGCTCGACCGAGGTGGGCGATAACGTGATATTGGCGGGGCAGGTAGGCGTGGCCGGACACTGCAAGATTGGCGACGGGGTGATCGCCACCGCGCAGAGTGGCATTCCCAACGACGTGGCCGCAGGCAAGGTGGTGAGCGGGTATCCGGCGATTGATAACAGGCTGTGGCTACGCTGCGTGGCGGTGTTCAACCGCTTGCCGGAGCTGCTGAAGATGGTAAGGGGGAGGGGGGAGTAGCTTGCCGCCGTGACGAAAGCCTTCAGGCCCGAGGCGGGCAGCAACGCATAACGATTGAGGTTGGTCGTGGAAACTCCTCAAGACGGCATCGGAAGGGCGAGAAATGCAGGGGTCCTTCGATTCGCGCTTCCCTCGCACGCTCGGGTCGCGCTCGCTCAGGATGACAGACGTTAAAAAGTGATTGGCAAGCGAATCACCCGGCTTGGCTCAGGATGACAGACATTACAAAGTGATTCGCAAGCGAATCACCCGGCTTCGCTCAGGATGACATTCGCAAAAGTTTGATGATGTTCACAAAGCTGTGATGATTAGCGTAAGTTCTGTGCTCCCGTTTGAAGGCATCTAAGAAGCAGAGAGATGAGTGACGGAACGGAAATTGCGATCAAGGCAGCGGAGGCAAAGCCCATCCGGGTGCTGCTGCTGGACGACCTGGAGGATAACCTGCTGGTGCGGTCCACCATTCTGCGGCAGAAGGGGTACGACGTGGTGACTTCGGCTTCGATTGAGGAAGCGGAGTCTAAGCTCAACGACATTGACATCGCGGTGCTCGACTACCACCTGGGAGCGGGCAAGTTCGGCACCGACGTGGCCGAAACCCTGCGCCAGAAACGCCCGCACGTGCCCATCATTATTCTTTCGGCCACTCTGGAACGGCGCTTCGGCGGCATCGCTGACATGCACCTGCTGAAGGGCTACAGCTCGGTGGACGACCTGGTGGCGGCTTTGCGCAGCTTCGAGGCCAAGCGGCGGGGCAAGCCGGTGGTGGTGGACGCGCGGGACTTTTACTATTCGCGCATCAGCATGAACATGGGCGACGACATGGTGGTGGAGATTCTGGACCGCGACGGCAACTGGCAATACGTGAACGACTACTTCGCCGCCATGCAGGGACGCAAGCGCTCCTGGTTTGTGGGCAAGAACATGTTCGAGCAGTTTTCCGATGTAGCCGACCACTGGGCGGACACTATCCGCACGGTGGCGGATACGCGCGAAACCTACATTGACCGGGGCTCCGCCGGGCTGCCCCACCTGCCGCGCAAAAGCACGCGCTGGACGTGGAACATCCTGATTTTTCCCATTCGCCTGCACGACGACCGCAACGGCGCGCTGCTGGGGGCAAGGCTGATCGAGAAGAAGTAGGCAGATCCCCTCAGGGGCTTTCAGCCCACGCGGAACACTTGGCAATACCCAAATAAAACTATGCCCGCGCCTTCCCCGCCGACTCGCCGTGATAGTTGAGCGCCTTCAATCCCAAAAATCTGGCGCCCTCGCCCAACTCTTCTTCAATGCGCAAGAGCTGGTTGTACTTGGCCACGCGGTCGGTGCGCGAGGCCGAGCCCGTCTTGATCTGCCCCGCCGCCGTGGCCAC
>DATEGM010000097.1:0-5373 GCA_035280085.1 Terriglobales bacterium | reverse complement strand
ACCCACCCGTAACAGTGCATCCCTCGTTTCCGCACCAATCAGCAGTGTGACTTTCAGTTTCTTGTGGTGCGCGTCTCGCCCGCTTATGCTGCCGTCGTGTCTGGATCTGTAACTTTTCCGATTTCAGAAGGCGGGCAGCCGTTGCAAACCCACACCGCAAGTGCTGGAGCAGAGCGCAGAAAAGCCCGCAGGTTTGTCATGGAAATCCCGGTTCTTTTTCGCTGGATGGATGACCGGCAGACCGCCTGCGAAGGGGCGGGATTCTGCCGCGACATCAGCACCGGAGGTGTCTTTGTAATTGCTTTTTGTGCTGTCCCCCCTTTGTCCCACCCGCTGGAGCTGATGGTGCTCCTGCCACGCTTAAATCCCCGAGCTCCGGCCATGCGGCTGTGTTCCAGCGGCAGCGTGGTGCGTGTGGAGCCGGTGGGAGAAGCGACCGGGCTGGGCATTGCCAGCGCGTTTGGCGATTTTGGGGATTCAAAGGCCTCTTCCTTTCCTGAAGATAAGATTTCCCTTCCTAGCTCCTAGAGGCCGATAGGGCTATTTTCGGGCCGCGTTAAAGCACAGCAACCAGGGCCGTGTCAGCTCCGAAATTGGGGCTCAGACGGCAGAGCCATGAGCGCTGTCACTGAATTTACGCTCCCTGACGCCCAGGCAATGGCGGCCAGCCCCCATTGGTATGCCATCCACACCCGCGCCCGGCACGAGAAGCGCATTAACCTCGGTTTGGAGGAAGTGGGGATTGAGACATTTCTTCCCCTTATCCACGAGGTGCACCGCTGGAGCGACCGGCGCAAGGAAGTCGCCGTGCCTCTGTTTCCCTGCTACCTCTTCGTGCGCATTCTGCCTGACCCTGACGCGCGCCTGAGCGTACTGAAAACCCCCGGCGTACTCAATTTTGTGGGCAAGTGGGACCAACTCTCTGCGGTTCCCGACCACGAAATCGAACAGGTCCGCGCCGTGGTGCAGCAACGAGATCGCTTTTTTCCCTGCCCATTTCTCCAGGCAGGACAGCGGATTCGCATCCGGGGAGGCGTGCTCGATGGGGTGGAAGGCATCCTCAGTTCGCATAAGGGCGCCTCCGCCCTCGTAGTTTCCGTGGAACTGATTCAGCGCTCCATATCGGTTTTGATTGAGGGCTACGACGTGGAAGCGGCGTAGTCCGGCCGGGATCGGCAGACAACATGAGCAGGAAGCTAAAGAAAAAAGTGGGGTCCCGGAGCAGGGCGGCAGGATTCGAGGTGGTCGCGGTGCTAGCTGCGATGTGCTGGGTCCTGCCGCTCTGCTGGGCACAGGCGGAGGGGAATGCCGGGCTGCAAAGTGGCCCAACGGCGACTCTTGCTGCCAACCCGCCAACCTCCGGCGATTACGTCATCGGGCCGGACGACGTGCTGTCGGTAAACGTCTGGAAAGAGGATGAAATCAGCCGTCAAGTGCCGGTTCGTCCTGACGGCAAAGTCTCGCTGCCGCTGATCGGGGATGTGCAGGCGGCCGGCCTCACTCCTCTCGATTTGCAGCAGAGCATTCGCGCCCGCCTGGCTGCCTATCTGGTAAACCCTACCATCACCGTCATGGTCCAGGAAGCGCGCAGTCACCGCTTTAATGTTGTGGGCGAGGTGGAGCATCCCGGCTCCTTTGTGCTGGGGCAGCCGCTTACGGTGCTGGATGGCCTGGCCATGGCGGGCGGATTTCGCGACTTCGCCAAAACGGGCGGCATTTATGTTCTCCGCCTGAACCATGACGGCTCACATCAGCGCATTCCCTTCAATTACAAGCAGGTGATCAGCGGCCGGAGTCTGCAGCAGAACATTCCTCTGCAGCCCGGCGACACGGTAGTGGTGCCATGAATTTCCCCAGGCCAAGCCGTTGGTGGCTGCCGGCATTTGCCCTTTGGCTGGCAGCCGCTGCCTGGGGCCAGACCGTTCCTGGTCCTATGACGGGAGCCATGCCGGCCGCCGGCTTCACCTCCGCCGGCCACCTGAGCAACTTCACCTTCCTGTCTTTCTCCAGCAGCACCGTTTACGACGATAACTTCAGCAACAGCGCTTCCGGGCACGAAGGCGGGGCGCAGCAGTACCTGGCCGCCACCTTCGGATTCCAGCAGACGCGGCGGCGGCTGAAGTGGAACCTAAGCTATCGGCCGGGAGTAATCGTGGCCGCTAACTCGCTGCTTCGCAACCAGTTCAACCAGGTCTTCGGCACAACCTTTGAGGCACAGCCAACGGTGCGCTGGTCATTCAAACTGCGCCAGGACTATTCCCTCACTACCGATCCCTTCGATCGGCTGGGGGCCCCGCTGCAGCCGGCGCTCAATCCGCTGGATACGCCCAACCAGGTGACGGTTCTGCCTCCGCTCAGAAGAAGCGCAAGCTTCTCTGGAGCCGGGGTGAGCTATCGCCTCAGCCGCCACACCACGGTGGGCCTCGCGGGCAGCTACGCCCTGCAGAATTACAGCGATTATGGAGATGTGTGGGCCGGGCGGCTAATTAATAACCGTGCAGTCACCGGAAATACCTACGTTTCTCGGCAGCTTTCGCGCCGCTATGTCCTCGGGGTGGGATATCGAGTACGAAGGCTGACTTTTTCCGGGTACGAGATGCCAACCGTCACGCAGTCGCTTCTCTCGTTTCAGCAGTTTGCCGTGACCGCCAACAGCAGCCTTGTTGTCTATGCCGGTCCGGAATATGCGCGCACCCGTAGCCGGACGTTCGCGGTTCGGAACGCCCCCGCGTTTTCAGCGTCGTGGTCCCCCGCCGCGGGTGCCATCTATACCTGGTCGGGAATGCGCAGCACCGTGCAAGCCGGCTTCAGCCGGAATGTGAATGATGGCGGCGGAGTGCAGGGGCCGGTGTGGCTGAATACGGGCTGGTTGCGAGTTGGCCGCCAGCTGACAAAGCGCTGGGCTGCCGACCTGGGCGCAGGAGTGGCGCAACAAACCGCCTTGGCGGCCGTGGCTGGAGACGGCTTGCGGATATTGCGCGGCGGCGCCGGCTTTCGCCGCGAGCTCGGCAGGAGCGCCGTCCTTCACTTCTCCTACGAACGGCTCTACCAAACCGGAGGCTCGCCACTCTACCGGCCGGGAAATCACAACCGAGTGGCGCTCTCCATTGAGCACAGCTTCATGCGGCCTCTGGGAAGATAAGCATGAGAGTCCAGGAATCGGAGGAGCCGTACGGCCTGGCGCAATACCGCGACATCGCCATGCGGCGGCGCTGGTGGATTCTGGGTACGCTGTTTGCCGTGTGGGCGGCAGCCTGGATTTCGGCCTGGATGCTGCCCTACCGTTATCGCTCCGAAACCACCATCATCATTGACGAGCTGCAGGTGCCCGCGGAGGGCGGCTCCGGCTTGCAGGAGCGCCTGCAAACGCTGACGCCGCAGATTCTCAGCCGCGCGCGGCTGCAGCGCATTATTCAGGATTTGAAGCTGTATGACGGGGCCGGCCAGCCTTCCACCCAAGCCCTGATTAACCGTATACGGCGCGACATCAAGGTGCAGCCGCTGCAAGTGTCCGGGCGGCCCAACGAACTCGCCGCCTTTACCGTTTCCTATTCCGCCGCCAGCCCGGCGCTGGCCCAGCAGGTGACCACGCGCCTGACCTCGCTGTTCATCGAGGAAAATGTGCGCACGCGGGCGCAGCGCTCGCAACAGACCACCAGCTTTCTGCAAAGCCAGCTGCAGGACGCGCGCGGCTGGCTGCAAAAACAGGAATCGCGGCTGCAGCAGTTCAAGGCGCAATACCAGGGCCAGCTGCCCAGCGAGACGCAAGCCAATCTCTTGCTGCGCGACGGACTGGAAAACCGCCTGCAGAATGCGCGCCAGGAGCTGCAGCGGGCCAGCCAACAGAAGCTTTACCTCATTTCGCTGCTGGCGCAGTATCGCCAGCTGCGTGTAAGCGCCGGCTCCGCGTCCAGCGCCCCCGCAGGGACACCCCCCGCGCTGGACGCGGAACTCGCGCGCCTGCGCCAGCAGGTCGGCGAGTTGCGCCTGCGTTATACCGACGCGCACCCTGACCTGGTCCGCCTGCGTGAGCAGATGGCACGCACGGAAGAACTGAAAGCGCAGATGGAGCGCGAGTTGACCGGCGCCTCATCTGGCGCAGCGGAAGAAACGCCCACGACATTGCAACTGCAGAGCCAGCTCCGCGCTAACGAACAGGAAATTCGCGATCGTCAGGACCAGGTCGCAGGCGCGCAGGCGGAATTGCGCTCCGTGCAGGCGCGCCTGCGTAACACGCCGGCGCGGGAGCAGCAACTGGCTGAGCTTACCCGCGATTACGACCAGTCGCGCGCATATTACGAATCGTTGCTGGCCAAGCGCAACCAGTCGCAGCTGGCCGGCAGCCTGGAAAAGCAGCAGCGGGGCGAGCAGTTCCGGATTCTCGATCCGCCCACCTTGCCGGCGGCGCCCTATTACCCTGACCGCTTCAAATTCAGCCTGGCGGGACTGCTGCTGGGCGCGGTGGCGGGCGGACTGGCGGGCTACGCCCGCGAGTTGCTCGATGACCGCATCCACTCCCAATCCCAGGTGGAGAGCTTGTGCCCGGCGCCCATCCTGGCGGCCATTCCCCATGCTGCGGAGCCCGACCCTTGGCCGGCCCGGCTGCGGCTGGGCGGAGAAATTGCCGGAGCGACCGCTCTGCTCACCTTCATCACGGCCAGCACATTTCTGGCATTCATCGCTCGCTATCGCGATTGATTGAGACGAACAACGCAAATGGCTCGAATAAGTCCCATCCCCCAGACCGCCACTGAGTGCGACGCGGATTTTGCGGCAGCGGGACGGGATCTCCCGGCCCGGGCCGCGTGGGACTTCGAGTCGCTTTCCTGGCTGGCGCCCAGGGTCCCCCTGCGCCAGGTGATTTACATCTTGGGCGCCGGCCAGGACCCCATCAAAGAGCAGTTTCGCCTGTTGCGGACGCGCCTGGAGGATTTAGCACAGACCCGCCCGCTGAAGACCATCCTGGTTACCAGCAGCCTGCCCGATGAGGGCAAAACCTTCGTGGCGCTCAATTTGGCTGCGGCACTCTGCCAACGCGGGCGCAACAGGGTGCTGCTGCTGGAAGCTGACCTGCGCCGGCCTTCCTGCTGTTCCGCCCTGGGGCTCAGCGCGGTTCCGGGGCTGGCCGAGTGTTGCGCCAATCGCGCTCCCGTGCCCGGCTTTGTTTACCGCGTCAGCGGGCTGGACCTCTGCCTGCTGCCGGCGGGCGAGCGCCCCACATCGGCCATCGACTGGCTCGCTTCTTCGCGCATGGCGCGAGTGGTGGCCGAGACTGGCAGGGTCTTTGACTGGGTGCTGGTTGACTCCGCTCCCCTGCTGCCGGTGGCCGATTCCGTCGTTCTCTCCCGTCAATGCGACGGAATACTGCTGGTG
>DATEGM010000096.1:0-4799 GCA_035280085.1 Terriglobales bacterium | reverse complement strand
GCGATTTTCTTGCTGTCGGGCGCCCACCTGGGCGAATAGAAGAACGAGGGCGGGTTGCCCAGGTTGAATTTGCGCACGTCACCCAGCCCGCTCTGGTCGCGCAGTTCCAGGTTGTACTCCCCGGAAGCATCGGAGAAATATGCGATCCATTTCCCGTCCGGCGCCCAGGCGGGGTCGCGCTCCGCCACCGCCGGGGTGTTGGTCAGGTCGCGAATGTCGCCCTTGTCGGAAGGAACGGTCAGAATGTCGCCGTGCGCCTCCAGCACCGCCCGCACGCCGGTGGGCGAAAGCTCGATGTTGTGAATGTCCTTGGGGTCAATTTTCACAAAATGGGGCTGCAGATGCGGAAGATCGCCGGCCACGCGCACATTCACGTCCTTTACCTGGCGCGTGCTGAGGTCGTAGAGGTGCAACGAGCCGAACTGCTCATAGACGATGGCGCCGGGCCCCGCCGCAGCCGACTTGAGATCGAAGCCGCTATTGGCCACCACCTGGCTCACTTTCTTAGTGTTCGTGTCATAGGCAAACAATGTGACGGGGCCGTTGCGGTCGGACAGAAAGTAAATGGTGTCGCCCACCCACATGGGGTTCGAGTCGTTGGAGTTGTCCCGTGGAATCGCGGCTTCAACTTGCGAAGTCGCGAGGTTCACAATCCATATGGGCGTGGTCTGCCCGCCGCGATAGCGCTTCCATCCCGGCTCCCATTGCGGATGAGGCACGTAGGCCAAGCGCGTGCCATCAGGCGAAAAGGACGCCTGTTCCCCGCTGGGCAAAGGCAGTTCCGCGGGAAAACCGTGGCCGCTCAGCGGCATGGTGAACAGCCGGTCAATAAATGAAATAAAGCTGTTGCGCGGCGAAGCAAAGAGGATGCTCTTGCCGTCCGAGGTCCAGCCCAGGACCCGGTCAGCGCCAGGATGGTAGGTGAGGCGGCGGGGAACGCCACCGTCTGCCGGCACTATGTAGACATCGCGGTTGCCGTCATACTCGCCGGTGAAGGCGATAAGAGAGCCGTCCGGGGAAAACCTGGGATCGGTTTCGACGCCCACGCCCGTGGTCAGGCGGCGCGCCTCCCCACCCTCGCGACTTACTACCCACAAGTCGCCGCCATAACTAAAGGTGATTTGCGTGCGGCTGAGCGCCGGCTTGCGCAGCAGCAGGGGGGCGTCCGCCGCAGCCGCGTACAGCGTGGAAACAAGCAGGCACACAATTCCGAGGGCAAGCTTTTTCATGGGGCGGACTCCTGTTCGTGCTTGGCTAGCTGGATTTTCCCGGGGAAAACGAATCTTATGCTCTGGTTGACGACTCGGTCAATGCGGGCCAAAACCCGCCCCCAAATCGGCGCCGCAGCTGATTCAGAATCGAACCTTTACATAATTTTCTTCGCAACCCTTCGTTGAGTTTTGGGTTTTTATTGCGTTTAGGCCGCAGGCGCCGGTTGCCATTTACACTTTAGGATGAAATGTGCAGGGGGATGAATGCGCTCTCGCCTTGTTTTAACTGCAGTGCTGGCTTTACTGACGGCCGTGCCGGCCGCGGCCCAAAACTCCAAAGCGGACATCTTTGCGGGTTATTCCTACCTTCGCTTTGACAGCGCTTCCCTGGGCCTGCCGCACGACTCCAGCCTTAACGGCTGGGGGGCTAGCGGCACTGCTTTCTTTTATAAGCCCTGGCTGGGCGCGGTGGCCGATTTCAGCGGCAACTATGGAAAGAAAAACGGCTTGGCGTTCAACGCCTACAGTTTTCTCGGCGGCCCGCAACTAACGTTACGCAGGCGCGGGAGCGGAATCTTTATTCGCGCCCTGCTTGGGGCAGCTCGCAACACAATTTCCGGAGCCACCGATACCGGCTTCGAATACGGCGGCGGGGGCGGTCTTGACATCGGCCTGCGTCACCACATTACGGTCCGCACATTTCAGGCCGACTATTTGAAAGTTAAAACTTTCGGCGTGTATCAGAAAAACGTCAGGGTTTCGGCAGGGCTGGTTTGGCACTGGGGCCACAAATGATGCCCGTCATCACGCGGAAATTGGGTAAGCAGGCGGTCTCGCATACGAGGACACAAATGTCACGCAATCATTTCTGGACTACAGCTTTGCTTGTGGCGGCGCTGGCCTGGCTCTGCGGCTGCAGCACCGCTCCCAGCCACTTGGCATATGTAACTCTGAGCAACGGACAGGTAGCCGCCTATCGCGTGGATAATAGCAGTGGTCTGCTGACCGCCATTCCCGGCTCACCTTACACGGCAGGCGTGTTTCCCACTTCGATTACTGTGCATCCCTCAGGCAAATTCGCCTATGTAGCCAACACTGGCGAAGGGGACGTCTCACTGTTCCTGATCAATGCCGCCACTGGCGCGCTCCGTGAAATATTGCCGCGTATTCCGACCGGCACTAATCCAACCTCGCTGGCCGTCCGCGCAGACGGCAACGAACTTTTCGTCGCCAACTCCGGGTCGGGCACGATCTCGGTGTTCTCCATCAGTTCGGGGAACGCCAACGTCGTTGCCATATCCGGCTCGCCATTTTCCTGCGGGGTTTCCCCGGTTGGGCTCGCGATCTCCCCTTCTAATGTGCTCTATGTGGCGGATTCCGCTTCGAATGTCGTCTTCGCGTTCTCTGTTGACACCACGACTGGGGGTTTGAAGGCCGTGCCCGGGTCACCGTTCGCCGTGGGCGGCAGCAATCCGACCTCGGTCGCGATTGATGCCTCCGGGAAGTTCCTCTACATCACTAACCTGCTTTCCAACACGATCTCTGCATTTTCTATCGGCTCCAATGGAGGCTTGGTTGCGGTCTTCGGCTCTCCGTTCCCCGCGGCGACCGGCCCCGTTTCTGTCGCGGCGGCGCCCACGGGCGAATCCATTTATGTGGCCAATCAAGGATCCAACAGCATTTCCAGATTTACTCTGAGCGCGAGCGGAGCTCCGTCAGAAGCCACCGGTTCTCCCTTCCTTGTGGGACGTGGTCCGGTTTTTGTAGCTCCGGATGTGGGCGGCAACTTTCTGTTTGCAGGAAATGGACTTTCAGGGAATTTATCGGAGTTATCGGTCAGCTCGAGCGGCGGCTTGGCGAATGTTGCGCAATCGCCCTACGCAACCGCAGCTACACCGACCTCTTTGACCACAACGAAGTGAACCCTTTGCGTCCGGAGGGCTGTTCACTTGCCGGCGTGGGCTGAGGAGACGCGAATCTTCTCTCCGGAAACGATGGATCGAGGATTGTCCTGCACCAGCATGCGGGCGCGCTCTTCTCCGTGCCAGGTTGCAACTGCCTGGCGCGCGGGGGAGAGCAAGGGCACGCGGCGGCGGCTTTCGTGTGCGTCGGTAGCCAGCACGTGCACCATCTGCTGATCGAGCAGCAAACGCGCGCTGCGCCTGGCCTGCTCACCCCAAAAACCGGTCAGCGAATTGGCCGTGACCTGCACCAGGCAGCCGGCCTCAATCCATGGCAGCAGGCGGTCAGGATTATTCTGCAGCAGTGGATTGCGCTCCGGATGGGTGAGCACGGGCGTGATACCCATCTCCAGCAGGCGCAGCAGAGCGCCCGTGATCTGCTGGGGAATGGAGTAATTGCTGAACTCGACCAGCAGATAACCGGTGTTGCCAATGGTATAGCGTTCGGGGTGGGCGAAAGCGTCTTCCAGGTTGTCGTAGGAGAGGTGAAAGTCGCAGCCCAGGGTCAGGCGGGGCGAACCGCCAGAAAGCTGCTGCAGACGCTCCAGGCGGGCGGCAAGTTCTTCGCGGTTATAGGCGTATTGGAAGTCGGCATGCGGGGTAGCCACTATATGCTCAATGCCGTCATCCGCCGCCATTTCGCACATCTCCAGGGCCACATCCCAGGAGGGGGCGCCGTCGTCAACCTCAGGAATGATGTGGCAATGAATGTCTACCATGATGATTCTGCGGGCCTTGGCGTTCACAGTGACGGCTGGGAAAGGCCGCCCAAGCGCAGGGTTTTGCGCACGGTGTACCTATCCTAAACGCTAAAAGGCAGGTCCTACAACCGTTTCCGGAGCCACAACCTTGCCCTTCTCAGGTATACTCTAATCCATTGCGAAGTTGCTGTTCCCCACAGCCTTCTTCAAATTTGCCGTAGCCTGGAGCTGAAAAATGGAATGGGTAACCCCGACGTTTGAAGAAATCAATTTGAGCTGCGAGATCAATTCCTACGTAAACGCCGAACTATAATCCGCGCATGCGGATCAAGGTGCTGGGTTCTGCTGCGGGAGGAGGTTTCCCGCAGTGGAATTGCGGGTGTGTGAATTGCCAGCGCCTGCGCCAGGGCAGCCTGCGCGGCAAAGCCCGCAGCCAGGCACAACTGGCGGTGAGCGCCGATGGCCAAGCCTGGTTCCTGCTGAACGCTTCTCCTGACCTGCGCGCGCAGATTGAAGCCACGCCCGAGTTGCACCCATTGGGCGGCGCGCGGCAGAGTCCCATCGCCGGAATTGCGCTCAGCAGCGGCGACCTGGACAACGTCTTGGGGCTGCTGTTGCTGCGCGAGTTCCAGCCGCTGAACATTTTTTCCACCGCCGCCATTCGACAAATTGTGAGCCAGGACAACAGCTTTTTCCGCCTGCTGGAGCGCATTCCGGGGCAGGTGACCTGGAACGAGATTCGGCCGGGCGCCGTTTTCGAAATGAGAAGCTCCGGCGCGGGAATTTGCTGCCGCGCGATCGCTCTGCCGGGGTCATACCCGGCGTACGTGAGCGAGAGCCAGCGGGGACAACTGGCAAAAGATGAGGCAGTGCTGGCGCTGGCGCTGGAGAGCCAGGGCGGAAAGATGGTTTTTGCGCCCGCGTTG
>DATEGM010000095.1:0-3284 GCA_035280085.1 Terriglobales bacterium | reverse complement strand
TAGCCCCAGCACCTGAGTGTCGGTCCGAGGAGAATCGTGAACGGCTAAGTGCTAATTGCCAACTGCTAGTTGCTTCTTTCACCCCACGTCCGCCGCAATGTGCGGAATCACGGCTCGCAGCAGGGCGATAAACTGGCCCTTAACCCGCTCGCCGGTCTCCAGCACCTCTTCGTGGTTTATGGGCTGGTCGAGGATGCCGGCAGCCATGTTGGTGACGCAGGAGATGGCCAGCACCTTGATGCCGATCTGGCGTGCCACGATCACCTCGGCGACGGTGCTCATGCCCACGACGTCGGCGCCGATGGTACGCAGGAAACGAATCTCAGCGGGAGTTTCGTAGTTCGGCCCCAGCAGTGCGGCGTATACGCCTTCAAAGCAGGTGAGGCCGAGATGCCGCGCTTCCTCCAAGGCGGCCTGACGATAAGGCTTGTGGTGAGCGCGCGTCATGTCGGGGAAGCGCGGCCCAAAGCGCTCGTCGTTAAGCCCCACCAGCGGATTGCGCCCCTGCAGGTTGATGTGGTCGGTTAGCAGCACCAGGCAGCCCTGCTTATACTCCAGGTTGATGCCGCCGGCGGCGTTGGTCAGGATGGCTGCCTTAACGCCCATACGCCCCAGAACGCGCATGGGAAAGGCGACTTCCTGTGGCGAATAACCTTCGTAGATGTGCACGCGCCCCTGCATGGCCGCCACGGGCACGCCTTCGCATTTGCCGATGGCCAGCACGCCTGCGTGGCCAACGGCAGTGGAGCGCGGAAAGAAGGGAATATCCTGGTAGGAAATGCGGGCGGTCTCCTCGAGCTCGTCAGCGAAGGCGCCCAAACCGGAACCGAGAACGACGGCAATTTTCGGGCGGAGCTTGGTTCGGGCCAGAACGAAACTAGCCGCCTGCTCGGCGCGGGAGAATTCGTCGGAGGTTGGCTGGGTTCCCGATTCGCTACTCATAAGAGTTTCAGCAGTTAGCAACAAACGCTACTAATGTCACCCTGAGCGAGCGCGAACTGAGCCACGCGAGGCAAGCGCGAATCGAAGGAACTTGCGTCTCAGAACTCGCAAACGCAAGGTGCTTCGACTCGCTTCGCCGCTGCGCGGCTGCCGCTCGCTCAGCATGACATTCGCAGGATAACGCGGATTCAACCACAACGTTCAGAGGCTAACTGCTAACTGCCAAATGCTAATTGCTGGTTTTCAGAACTTCGCCTCAAATTTCGCGAACTCGCCTTCTTCCCGCCACTGTACCCGCGCCCGCTCGCTGGCATCCAGAAACTTGCGGCAGCTGGAGGAAAGCGAATTTTTCGCCGGGGAATCGGCCGCGCAGGCATTCACGAGGCGAAAAGCGCGCGCGTCTTCCCACAGGCTGCCACCGCGCAGAAAGCTGTGCTCCAGGCTGGCGCGAGCCATGTCTTTGAGCTGCGAATAGCTGAGGCCGTAGCCCTCGACGGCGTGCAAGTACTCGTGCGTCATGTCCGAGCGCGACACGCCCTCATCGTCGGTGGCCAGCGCCACGGGCACGCCGTATTTCATGTAGATGGGCAGCGGGTGCTCATTGCCACGAACTCCCAGAATCAGATCGTTGCTGGTGAGACAGATTTCCACCAGCACGTGGCGGCGCGCCATCTCCTTCAGCAGGCCGATGGGATCGGTTTCGCGCATGATGGCCACGCCGTGCCCGATGCGCTCGGCGTGTCCGGTTTCCACCGAATCGCGAATATGAAAGCTCAAGCCCTCAGGCGGCACCATGCCGTCCCATAGCTCGCCTGCGTGCAGGCTGATGTGGACCTTGGGATAAATGCCGTGCAAGTAATCAATCATCTTCATGTGCAGGCGGAAGTCGTGCATGGGCACGTACCAGTCTTCCGGCATGACCAGGTTGAGGCCGACGACGCGTGGGTCGGACTGGGCCAGTTCGAAGCCGGTCACGATTTGGGCAAACACCTGCTCGGGCGGAAAACCGCGCAGCACCTGGTAGAGGCAGCGCACCGTGACCTGGCAGCCGGGCTGCGCGTCTGCACCGCCGCAGTGCAGGTCCTGGCGTATGCGGGCTTCGTCTTCGTCCAGCGCCTTGCGGGCGGCGGCGATCACGTCAGCCAGGCCATTGGCCTGCAAGCGCTGGCGCATCTGGGCAAAATCGTCGTTCCAGCCCACACGCTGACCCAAAGCGATGGCTTGGCCATTGTCGGGGGCGAACATCAGCTCCAGGTAGGTGACCCGGTCGCCGGCCGAAAGCTTAATCGCCTCGGCCATCATGTCGCCGATATGGCTGCCAGCAACGGCGTCGAACTTCAAGAACGAGTTGAAGAAATGATCGTGGCCGGAGTCGCGAGCCGCGTTCCAGTCGCGCATGGAGAAAGCGTCCACCATCTGCGCATAGAGGGTGGGATCCTTCAGCGCTTCGGATGCGGGCTGTTTCCCGGCGGACTGGTCACAGGGGGGAGCCAGCAGAGTCATGCTGGTCCGCTCGACGCATAGGCCGTCCTGGGCCGCCCACTGGATGAAACTCTCGGCATAAACCGCGCCGTAGAGGTGATTGTGCAGGTCGCCCCCCTTAGGCATCTGCTTCAGGAAGGCCATTAGCAGCGAAGGCTGATGGCGCACCGAATCGAGATAGCGCGCCGTACGTTGTTCCGGCGAAATCTTTTGCGCCGCCAAAGGCAGCGTGAGTAGAGCCAGAGCGGCGAGCACACGCCGCAAAGAACGATTCAAGGCCAGGTTTTTCATTTGGTCCGCATGATTCTATCCTGTGCGCCGCGTCATTATAGAGGCTGGCGTTCTGTGGCAAACTGGTGGATGCGTGAAATCCGCAGCCGGAGCCGATTTCGGGAAATTTCCACATTTTTGCAATATTCAAACCAGCGCATTTTGGGGGCTGGAAAATGCAGAAAACCGCATTTGCCGCGCTGCTCAACGTTCTCCAGCTAACCCGCCCGTCGGGCTGCACCAAAATGCAGGCAGTCGCGTGTGGAAGCGCCGCAAGCTTAAGAAAACAGAGCTTATAAAGTTCGCCCTTGGCAGTTGACTAAAAATATGGAAGGAGTAAAAACATAATCGTTCTTCGGCAATTTCTGATGTTTACCCGGTTGGCGTAGCGTCCGGGGCTCGAGCAAGATCACTCTTGCAGCCGCAAGGCGAGTAAGAGAAGGTCAGCGAGGGTCTATAGCAAAACGCTGGTCGAGGCGAACAGGAAACCTGCTGAAAAGCAATTGGAGTCCCGAGGCGTTGCACAGATTTACCCGGTTGGCGGTGAGCCCGGAGCCCGAGCGGAACGATCGCGCGCTGTAACCCGCAAG
>DATEGM010000094.1:0-18514 GCA_035280085.1 Terriglobales bacterium | reverse complement strand
AAAAACCTCCCCCGCAATAACTTAGAGAAATGTTAGCGATCTGCTGGGGAGCCACCAAGTTACCTTGGTGACTGACCGGGGATTCGCGTCAGATAGTGTGGGCAGTTCCCTTGGACCGGGCAGGGTAGCCTCCCAGAACCTTCATAAAGAACCGGTGCATGCGATGGAGAAATGGCGTGCCGGCCAGGAACATGAGGGGGCAGTAGCCTTCGACCAGGCGTATGCCCTTATGGTGGCAAAACTCGGCAGCCTCTTTGCTAACGGCGCCTTGGCCGCCACCACGATGCATCCACACCAGGCGCACACCGGCTTCCATGCAGTCGCGCACCACCCGATCCGTGTCCCGGGCCGCCGTCATGATCAGGACGCCGTCAACCGGCGGGGATATCTCCTGGATCCGAGCAAAACAGCGCCGGCCTTCCAGTTCAGCCGCGGCTGGACTCACCGGAACCATGTCGTAGCCACGCTGAGACATCTCGCGGAAGACCACGTGACTGAAATCCTTAGGATTGCGGGAAAGACCGACCAGGGCGATGCGGCGCTGCGCCAGGAAATCACGAACATCATCCTGAGTGGTGGGCATGAGAGTGGACCTCCCGCGGAAAAGCCTGATTGAGGAAATTCCATCCTTCGCTACCAAGCTTGGCAGTGATGGAGATCACATGGCGTGGGTAATGTTGGTATTCGCCTTACAAGCCTGGCTCGTAAGTTGGGTGCGCGGATCGCCTGGCAGGGAAGGGATTTTCGCCGACCCGCAGAACCTTGAAAGAGTATGGAAGCCATGCTACTTTCGCCATCGGTACGATGCCGTTTCCCGCCGGAAAGCCAGTTGTTCAGGAAACACAACCACCAGCGGTGTCGCGTTCGCAGCCGGCCGTCTGGCCAGATGCCGCACTCCTTACCGCCTGCGCTGGCTTACTCCTGTGGATGTTGTTTGTACCGCCGCTCATCGGTCTGGCCAATGACGGGGATTTTGGGAGGGTGTTAGGCAAACTATCCCTGGCGGCAGACAGCAGCCAAAACCTCAGATATTTCGTCTCCCAATACCAGCACGTAGCCTGGAGGTGGGACAGTCACCTGCCAATGTCAGGAGTCTGGGTGGCCCGAGCCGCGGTTGCCATTTCCCGCCTGGTGAGCAAAGGGAAGGATTTCGATATCCGCTTTTTGGCCGCGCTCTATTCCGTCCTCTTGCTGGCGGCCATGTACGGCCTGCTTCGGCTACTACGGCCCTGCGCATTAACCGCGCGCGTAGTGGTGGCCGGATTGGCGATATGGATTTTCACCGACGTGGCCTATGCCTCCTATTTCAACTCGTTCTATGCGGAAGCCATGGCATTGGTGAGCTTGTTGCTGATGCTGGTGGCTGCTTTGCACATTGTGACGGCACGTCAGATGCGCTGGCCCATGTGGGTCGCGTTCGTGTCAGCAGTGCTCTTTTTTGTCACCTCGAAGGCTCAGTACGCTACGGCCGGCGTTTTTCCGGCCCTGTTTGTTCTGCTGGCGCCAATCTCGCTGCCTGCGATCCGCAGGCGGGTGCCGCGGACGATTCTGTGCGCATTGATAGTCGTCGCAACGGTCGGAGAACTGCGAACGACAGCACCCTGGTATAAGGGTGTGGCCGAATTCGACATCGTGTTCGCCAACATCCCGAAGACCTCCCCAGATGGCCAACAGGAACTGAAGGAACTCGGTCTGGAACCGTCGTACATCAAGTACATGGGTGCGAGCCCGTGGCCCCAGGGCCCGAACTGGCTGGCGCAGTTCTATGCTCGTTTAGGACCGTGGAAGGTTTGCAAATTCTACCTGGCGCATCCTTTGCGCACGCTGGGCATAATGGGCATTGACCTGCGCACCAGCACCGCGCACCTGCGCAACTTACCAAATTATCGCCGTACGGATGGTTTTCCGCCCGGAACCCTGACTCGCCATTTCTGTTCGTGGAGCGACCTGCGCAGCCGGCTGTTTGTGGTATGGCCATATCACATCCTGGTCTGGTATGGCGTGGTTGCCGCCGGCGGGAGCTGGATCGCCATGCGAAGGCGCGGTTCTTTTCCAGCCGCGCAGCGGCTGTGTGTTTAGGGGTTGCGCTCATGGCGGTGCTGGAGTTTGGAGTGGCGTCGCTGGGGGACGGAAATGATACCGCTCGACATCTCTTAATGTTTCATGCTCTAACCGACGTGACAATTTGTTTCGCCGTAGCGGCTGCCCTACTGTTCAGAAAGCGAGAACCAACCATGAACTAGCAGTAGCCAACGGCGTGAGGCAACGCAAAATGGCGCGCACAAAAGTTTCGGCAGCCTGGCGGCGCTGTCAGGAAAAAGCCTAGAGTGAGTCCATTCTGAGGATGGTCTGCAGCAGGACGTTGGCGCCATTGGCGCAGTCGGACCAGCGGGTCAACTCCCGGGGCGAATGGCTGATACCGCCCACACTGGGCACAAAAATCATGCCCATGGGGCCAAGCCTGGCCATCATCTGCGCGTCGTGGCCGGCGCCGCTGGGCAGGCGCGTGGTTTTCAGGCCCAGGCTGGCGGCGGCCGCCTCGATCTGAGCCTGGATCTGCGGCTTGGCCATGGCCGGGGGATCGTTCTCCAGGTGCTTGATGGTGATCTCAGTGTTGGTTTCATGGGCGATCTGTTGGGCTTGGCGGCGAATTTCCTCGCCCAGGCGGGCAATCTTTTCCGGAGAGAGGTCACGCAATTCAATGGAATGCTTCACCAGGCCGGGCACAACGTTGGTGGCGTTGGGGTAAACCTCAAGGTGGCCGACGGTGCCGACCTGGCGCCCAGGCTCGCGGGTGACCACCTGCTGCACGGCTTCGATGAGCTTGGCCGCGGCCAGCAGGGCGTTGCGGCGCTGGGGCATGGGCGTGGTGCCCGCGTGGTTGGCAAAGCCGCGAATCTCCACCGCGTATTCATCAATGCTGACGATGCCTTCGACCACGCCGATGGGAATGCCGGCTTTATCGAGGTTGCCGCCTTGCTCGATGTGCAGCTCGAGATAACACTGGAATGAGCCGGGCGCGATGCGCGCCTGAGCGAGCGTAGCCGGGTCGCCGCCGATTTTGCGCAGCCCGTCGGCGAGCCGAATGCCGTTGTACTGGCGTTCGAGATCAGGAGAGTCGCCGGCCGCGATACGGCTGCCTACCAGGCCGCCTTCCTCGTTCTGCCAGATAACAACCTGCAGGGGATGGCGAGTAGTCAGGTTGTGGTCCTGCAGCGTGTGCATGACTTGGATGGCGGACATGGAGCCGAGATCGCCGTCGAAGTTGCCGCCGCTGGGAACGGAGTCAATGTGGGAGCCGAAGAGGATGGGCTTGAGGGAGACGTCGCTGCCGCGCCGCATAGCGGTGATGTTGCCGGCAGCGTCAATGAGTGGAACAAGGCCGGCGGCCCGCATCAATCCCATGGCGTACTTGCGGCCGGCAACATCGGCGTCCGAGTAGGCGACGCGGCTGACGCCATCGGCAAACGTCCCACCGGCTGGACGTCCGTACACGCTGAGACCTTCCAGGCTCTGTTGCAGGCGGGCAGGATTGATGCGCAGAGCCGTAACGTCTTCTGCAAACGACATGTCAGGCAGGGAAGCGGCGGCGGAAACAGCAGCCAAGCCAAGGAGCAGTTCACGGCGGGTAAGCACGCGCGGGATTATATACGAGGAAAATCCCCACATTTGGCCGCCGCAGCTTGGTAATAGAACCGCGCTGTGGTTTTCTGCGGCCAAATATGGGACACCCGGCTTGCCCAGGAATACGAGCACGAAATTGGACCACCAAGGGGGGTTGGATGTGCTGTGGCACACGCTGGCTTCGATGAACACGACATAGGCGCGTTCAGATTTTGTTTGGGAACACACCTCAGTAGGCTGAAAGCAGCGCGACGGGGAAGAAGGCAAACAACTGTCGGCAGGGCAGGGTACGTCCGTTAACCGGGAACTCCTCTCCGGTAAAAATGTTGAGCAGGCGCGTTCCCAGCACTTCAGCCGGGAGCTGCAGTTCGGCATTGCCCCAGACTTCGCCAATCGGCGGCTGCACCCGGCCTCGCATCAGGGTATAGGAGAAGCGTGGCACCGCCACGACCATCGATCGGTCCTCATAGCTGCGGGCGAAGGCTGCCACATGCTCTTGTTTTTCGTTAGTCGTGGTTAGCGGAGTGTAGGAGCCGCTGCGAAACAACTCGTGGTGCTCACGGCGGAAATTCAGCGCCCGCATGGTCACCCACATCTTAATCCGCCCGTCCTGGTAGTTGGCCATCAGGTCGGAGCACAACTCGAGCAGACGGTCCTCGCCTGACTGGCGCAGTAACTCGCTCAGCAGGCGTTCACGCAGGGCGAAATCCACCCGGTGGCGATTATCGGGGTCGACGAGACGGAACTCCCATAACTCGTTACCCTGATAAAAATCGGGCACGCCAGGCGCCGTGATCTTCATTAATACCTGGGCTAGCGAGTTCAGAGCTCCGAAATAGGCGACCGGACGCACGAATTCTTCTACCCGTTGCGGAAAAGGATTGCGCTTGCCGCCGCTCGCGGGGGTAAGGATGCGAGCAAGGAAGTCATTCAGCGCGCGCACATACTCCGGATTGTCATTCACCCAGCTGAGGTTTACCTTCGCCTCGTGCGCGGCCTTGCTCATGTAGCGCTGCACGCGCGAGACGAATTCGGCGTCCAGGTCCGGCGCAAACGGCCACGCGCCAACCAGGGTCTGGTAGAGCAGGTACTCTTCATTGGAGTCGGGCACCAGGCGACCGTCGCTGATGGCGATCTTTGCAGCCTGATTCATGCGGCGCCAGCGCATCACCGCAGCCGACCAGTCGCGCGGCATCTCGGAGAGCACATTCAGGCGCGCCCGGACATCTTCGCTGCGCTTGGTGTCGTGGCTGGAGGTGAGCAGCAGCGCATGAGGCCACTTTTCCGCGCGTTCCAGATTGCCGCGATGAAATTCCTCCACCGGGAACCCGAACTCCGCGGGTGAGCCGCCGACCTCGTTGACCGAGCTCAAGCGGTTATAAACATAGCAGGCGGTATCCTCCAGTCCCTTGGCCATCACCGGCCCGCTCAGCTGCTGAAACTTGAGGACAAAGTAAAGCCACTTGCGATACTGTTCGCCATCGCCTTCCGGCGCGCTGCCTTGCAGCAGTAGGATGTTGCGCAGAAAATCGAAAACAGAGGCCGGCATAGCTTCATTGCGCCGCTTGGCGCGCGCAATCGCGGCATCAATGAAAGCGCGGTCCAACTCGCTTACGTTGCCGCGCTCATCAATGTAGGTGCGATAAACAGGGAAGCAGGCGATGGTTTCGCGGATGACGGTGGCCAGCGATTTGGCCGTGAAATCGCGGGCATGCCGGTCGGCGCTGGAGATTTCGTCCAGCAGGTTGGTGAGCACCGCCACCTCGCTGGCCAGGGCGGTATTCATGACCTGGTCCTTGGCTTCATAGATGACCGTATCAGGATCCACCAGGCCGCCGATAAAGCGCTCGTAAACGCGGGTGAAGGAGCGGCGGTTACGGGCATCAATGAAAATTCCATTCAGCAGGTTAGTGAAGCCGTAGCCCACAGTGCCGTCTATGGGCCAGGCAGGCAGGTGCTCGCCGGGTTCGAGGATTTTTTCCAGCACGACATAAAGCGGGGCCTGGCGCTGCATCCATTCGTGCTGGCCAAAGATGGTCTGGACTTCTTCTTCAATACCGTTTTCTGCTACAGCGCTGCGGGCCTCCGGCCCGCAGCACTGGCTAGCCGCATACAGCATCTGCAAGCGAACGAAATATTGTGGCGGATTGAGCAGACCATCAGGATGATCAATGCGCAGCCCAGCAACGCTGCCGTCGGCCAGCAGGCGCCGCAACAACTTGTGAGTGGCGGCAAACACCCGCGGGTTCTCCATGCGCAAGCCGGCCAGGTCATTCACATCGAAGAAGCGCCGATAATTGATTTCCTCGCCCGACACCAGCCAATGAGCCAGACGGTAGGCTTGAGCATCAAGCAAGCGGTGCAGCGAATCAAAGCTGCGCGGGAGGCTGGAGTCGCCGTTGAGGGCCGCCAGCGCGCTCTCAATGAAGCAGCGGATAGCGCCCGATTGCTCCGCCAGTTGTTGCAAACGCTGCAGCAGCGCGGGGGCCTCCGCCCGGCGGCGGCTCACCGGTTGCGAATCCGTGGAATTGTTTTGCGGCAGCTGGCGCAGTTTGAAAAGAACATCTTCCAGCTCCCCGCGCTCGGCTTCCGGAATCTCGACCGGCTGAACGCGCAAATCGCCGAGGGGCTCGAAGATCAAGGGGATGGTCTGTGGGTCCACGGGCATCCGCTTATCGAAATACTGGACAAAAAAAGCGCCATCGAACTTCAATTGCAGGTGGCCACGCTCCAGCTCCACCCCGTAGGAGCCGCCCAACACCGGAAAGAGGACTTTGTCGCGAAGCTCGGGCTTAAAGGGTTCCCAGTCAATGTCGAAGAAATCGGCATAGGCGGAGCTGCGCCCATTCTGGAGCACATCCTGCCACCAGGGGTTATCCCCATGCCCCACTCCCATGTGATTGGGAACAGTATCCAGAATCAGGGCCATGCCATTGGCGCGGAGTTCAGAAATTAGCGCCTGAAACTCCTCTTCGCTGCCAATCTCCGGATTCAGGGAATTGTGGTCAGTAATGTCATAACCGTGAGCGCTTCCGGCGCGAGCCTTCAGCAACGGAGAGGAATAGCAGTGGGTTATGCCAAGAGCGTGCAAGTAGGGCACCAGCGCGCGCGCGTCCACGAAGCGAAACTCGCGGTTAAATTGCAGGCGATAGGTAGAAATGGGGCGGTCCGCATGTTGGCGGGCGGCCAGGCGGTCAAGGCACTCCGCCAAGCCGGCAGACTCCGCCATTAAAGCTCCAACATTGGTGCGCATGCGGCCAGTTAGATGCTAGCTGCAAGCCGCCGTGACAACATAAAGCCGACGGACACACTTACGGCGGCCAATCTGGGACACAGGCATTATATGAGGGAAAGCGCCGTTCAGGTGGAGAAGGCGCGAATACGGCTGGCGTATTCACTATTCAGCAGGCGCCGCGACGGCCGGTTCTGGTCCTGTGCCAGCAGGGCTGCCAGGCCGCGGAAGGAGCGGGCCACGTCGGTATTTTTCTGCAACGCAACCGGGGTGCCACGGTCAATGGCGGCGCCTACGACGAAGTACTGGCTGGGAATCTTCCACAAGATGCGCGCATCAGCGGCGGCTTCGGCATCGGCGTCGCTGAATTCAGGGGTCTTGCGAAAACGATTGAGCACCAGCCGGACCTTGTCGCGCGAAGATGCTTCTCCCAGATAGCTGTGTACCCGGGCGGCATTCCACAGCAGCGCGATCATGTCCGTTTCGGCGATCATTAAGACCGTGTCGGATAATGCGCACACCATCTGCACCAATGGATCCAGCCGGGATGAAAGGTCCACCACCACGTACTTGTAGTGACCCGCGACCAACTCGAAAACGCGGCTGATCTCGTCCTCGGCCGGCTTCATAGAAGTAGGGACTTGCGGCGCGGCCAACAGGTGAATCCCCGAGTCGCAGCGAGTGACAAAACCGTCCAGCAGGGAACTGTCCAGACGATGACAGTTCTGAAACGCATCGAGCACGCCAAAATTGGGCTTCACGTTAAGGTGCAGCGCGGCATGCCCTATGGGCGCCAGGTCTACGAGCAGGGCGTTGCCATGAGATTCGTTCAAAGCGACGGCCAGGTTCACGGCGACGGTAGTTGCTCCGCAACCACCTTTGGCGTTCAGCACGGCAATGATCCGGCCACGGTTAGGATCGTCCGCTGTCTTGTGCCGCGTGGCAAGAAGCCGGGAAAACGCATCCAGCAGGCTTTGCGTGCTTGGCGGACGATCGAGAAACTCGCAGGCTCCGGCGCGCATGGCTTCCACGATGAGCTGCCGCTTCGTCATGTCCCCACAAGCGAAAATGGCTAGTTGCGGAAACTCTGCGTGCAGCCGCTCAATAACTCCTAATGACTGGCCCGGATTGCGTACAGGGACATCCACCAGAAGCACATGGGGCTTGAGTTCGCGGACCTTGTGGGTAAAGGAGTCAAGGTCAGGTAGTGCATCCTTGAGAATGGTGCGTCCGGCCGCGGTGGCATCCACCACGGTCTGCAACAAATCCAGTTGCTCATTCTCAGAAGCCAGAATTCCGACGGTTGCGACAGGCATGACAGTGGCGACGAGGTACTCAACATCATGCTAGGTGGGATGGGCAACGGCTCCAAGTGACGGAAGTACATCCCCCACCGGCGGAGCCTGGTCTTCAGTGCACGGTGGCGGAAATGTCGAGCTCTTCAATGAGGCGGTGGATGGAAGAGCGCGCAATCTTGAGGAAACGCGCGGCCTGGACCTTGTTGTTGCCGCACTCGGCCAGGGTACGCAGAATCAGGCGACGTTTGAAGTTGCGGACTTCCTCGTCGAACGAGCTGCCGGGTTCAGCATCAGTCCAGGCGGCAAACTGCGAAGGAAGGTGCTCGATCCCGAGCTCGGAACCATCGCAAATCACGATAGCGCGCTCAATCACGTTCTGCAATTCCCGCACATTGCCCGGCCAGTCATATTCCTCCAGCGCGCAAAGGGCAGCGGCGGAGATGCGTTGCACGGTCCGGCGATGGCGCTGGTTAAAGCCCTGCAGAAAACTGTGCGCCAAAACGGCGATATCATCTCGGCGCTCCCGCAGCGGGGGCAGCGTAATCTCCACTGTGTTCAAACGGTAGTAGAGGTCGAGCCGGAAGCTGCCCTCCTTGGCCAGTTGCTGCAGATTACGATGGGTGGCACAAATAACGCGGGCTTCGATCGGGCGGCTTTGGTTGCTTCCCAGGCGTTCCAGCGTGCGCTCCTGCAAAACGCGCAGCAACTTCACCTGCAGGGCGGGAGCAAGGTCGCCGACTTCGTCGAGAAATATCGTGCCTTGCCCGGCGGCTTCAAAGCGCCCCACGCGGGCCGCGTTGGCACCCGTAAAGGCGCCCTTTTCATGACCGAATAACTCTGCCTCGATGAGTGTTTCGGGTAAGGAGGAACACGCCACGGCCACGAAAGGCTCGGATGAGCGGGGACTGGCCAGGTGAATCGAGCGTGCCAGTAATTCTTTGCCGGTGCCGCTTTCGCCCATGATCAGGACATTGGCATCGGTGGGCGCCACCTTGGAAGCCAGGGAAAAAACCGGGCGCATGTTCTCATCCGTCCCGACCATGGCGGAAAACTCGTTGTCCTTAGGCGTGGCCTGCAAACGCTGCAGCTCGCGCCGCAATTCCTGAAAACGGGCGGCCCGCCGCAGCACCAGGCGCAGTTCCTCCATGGAGCCGCTTTCCACAAAATGGTCGAAGGCCCCAGCCGAAACCGCTTCGCGCATCACCTCTCGTTCATCCGTGGAAAGGAAGGCGACTACCGGAATGCCGGCAGGATTGCGTACCAGGGTTTGCAGCGTTTTCAGGCTGGTGGGAAAGAGCCGGTCGTCGGCGGCGGGGAGGCTGCAAATGAGCACATCGCTGGCGCCCAGAGCATCGTAATCATCTTCTGGCGCCGTGCTGAGGGAGAAGTCCTCACCCAGTTTTTCCTCCAGCACCGCGAAAAAATCCACCCTTTGATCAACAAAGCGGCAGATCACGCTCGTAACCCTCGCCTGTAGCAGTAAGCTTGCCGAAACCACGGCATTGGGGCAGGACTCTCCTTCAACCTACCCCACTGCCGTTACGAGCGGAAGGTTACGAAAGTGACCTGGGATGACTGCGCCATTGTTCGAGTTGCACTTTAAGGCAGGTGATCTATATAGCAGGGGCCGCTGGTAGGTTGAGCCGGGGGGGTGGGCGGTATCTTCCAGGGCTCATCAGCAAAATCGAAGAACTCCGTCATATCCATCTGAGCCGCGTCTCGCCGGGTCAGACTGGGCAAACTGAACCGAGTTTCTATGAACTTATCAATGGCGGTGTAGTCCGTAGCCGTATGCGACACATAGTGCTGTTTGGTGAATGGCGATACTACGATCAGGGGAACGCGAAAGCCGGTAAACGTAAAATCGCAATTGCCACCGCCGGTGCTCGCGCCATTGCCGTTGTTACAGGGGTCGCCAGGCAACAGATCTTTGGGCAGAATGCCGTCAGGGCTTACCGTGGGTTGCGGCGGTACATGGTCATAAAAGCCGCCATATTCATCGAAGCTGAGGATGAATACCGAATCTTTCCACGAGGAGCTCGCCATAAGCGCGTTGATAAGGGAGGAAGCGTATTTAGATCCCACCTGCACGCTGCCGCCGGGAGAACCGTCGGTGCCTACCGGGTGCTCATCGCGGGCGCTTAAGAATCCGGGGTCAATCATGGCCACTGCGGGCAGATTGCCGCTGGCTAAGTCGGCGAAGTACTGCGAGATGGGAACAAAATTTCCCCGGTGCTGGAAGGAAAACGCGTACATGCTCATTTCGCTGCCGGCGACTGCCGAGGGACTGGGGTCGGTAACATAAACCTTCCAGGATATGCCGTTCTCCTGGAGCAATTGAAAAATGGTCTTGCTGCTCAGGCCAGGCGTTCCGGTGGGCAGAGGGTAGACATGACCTGCCGACGTTCCCGCCAGCAGGTACATGCGATTCGGCGGGGTTTCCGCCATGACGGGAGAGAACCAGCGGTCCGAAGTGGCGAAATTCGACGCCATAAAATAGTAGTAGGGCAGGTCGGCGGCGTCGTAATAGCCCATGGTGCGAACCCCCGCTTTATCGTAGAAACCATGCGTCACGGCAAAATGGGCGGACGCTGCCACGAACCCGTCCATGGTTGGAGTCGCGGAAGTCGGGTCATTGAGATTGAAGTCCGTGTGGGCACCCGGCCAGTAGGGGCTCGGATTTTCCACGCACATGCTGATCATGTGAAAAGCGGGTACGGTCGTGCTGCCGTCCGCGCTGGGATTCGAAGCACCCGAACTCAAACCATCAACATCGGCTGCCAGACCATTCGCTGTCCGATAGTCGTTCAGTTTGCCGAAGTATTCGTCGAACGAGCGGTTTTCTTGCAGCATGAAAATGATGTGCTTGATGGATTGCAGGGAAGCGCTGAAAGAAGCAGTTACCGAGGCCGCAGAATTAATGTTCAGAGTGCAGCTTCCTGTGCCCGAGCAAGCGCCGCTCCAGCCGGCAAACACCGAACCATCGCTGCTCGGGGTTGCGGACAAGCTCACGCTCGTACCGTTGTTGAAGCTGGCACTGCACGAGTTAGTGCAATCAATGCCCGCAGGACTGCTCTGCACACTTCCATTGCCAGAACCGGAAAAAGAGAGCGTTAGTTCAGAGCTGCCTGGCTGCGGGTTGCCGTTCGGGGGCGGCGGGGGGCTGGTCTGAGCGCCGTCACTCGACCTGCCGCCGGCGCAACTGGCAAACGTTAAAGCCAGTGCCACAAGTACGACAGTGAGAAAGGAAGAGGACTTCGACATATGGTTCTGCCAGAGACTCAGGGCCGCAGCTTGGGATGATGCTCTCTGGGCTCCTTCAGGTTGGCTTGGAACTGGCGGAGTGTCTGTTTTCCGCCGCCGGTGCGGCTTTCAGGGTTTTCGCGGCCGGCAGGAGTTCCTTCGCTCGCTTGGTTCAGGCTTCGGACGAGCCAACCGCGTTTTCCGGTTCAGTCCGTTCACAATATTCGTCGAACTTGTGTTCGATTTGCTCCCATTTACTGCTCGCCTCTTGGCTGATCTCTGTGGCTGGGTGCCCCACACAACGAAAAGCGCGTTGTGTGGGGCACCCAGTCTGGCAAGGGTAAGGCAAACGGCAACGGAGCATACGGCAAATGCATAGGTCCCCCGACTCGCGCTTTGTCTCGCAGACTCGTCGCGCGCTCGCTCGGGATGACAGAGGATAGGGGCGAGGTTATCCGCCAGTCCGGGGCTTCGACGGTCAATCGAAGCCGCGATTTTTCCCATTCAAGCCAAAAGCGGGCTTGAGTGGGCCACCCGTCGAAGCTGAGGCTGGCGGGGGGAGCGCGGGGTGCTCTGTTATAATTTGGACTTTCACCCTAGATCATCCATGTGTCCCGCAGAGTGCCCAGCTTGAAATTCGGCGCCATCGCCTCATTTGTCGTCTTTCTACTCGTGCTTGCCGCCTGCAGCGGGGGAAGCAGCCCCAGCAGCACCCAGTCTGTGAGCAACATCCGGCCGCGGGCATTTGTTTCGAATGCCGGAGCGGGCACGGTGCAGATCGTGAATGCGGGCACCGACGTACTGGACTTTGCCCATAGCATTAATGTGGGAACGTCACCCGGCCTGATGGCGCTGGCGCCGAACCGGAGCCTGACGCTGGTTTTCAACGCCCTCAGCAACAATGTTTCCGTGGTCAACAATACGCAGGAATCGCAGACCGCCACTATTTCCATTCCCAGCGCGACGGAAAGCATGGCGGTTGCGCCGGACAGCAGCCAAGGCTATGTGGCGATGCCGGCGGCCACGGTGCTGGGCCATCCTGCCGGAATCGTGGACGTGCTGGACCTGGCGAATAACAACGTGAAGTTCACGCTCAACATTCCCCAGGCGCGCCGGCTGGTGGTGAACCACAGCGGCAACCGGCTGCTGGTGTTCAGCGACAACTCCGATTCGGTGACGGTGATTAATCCCAACCAGATCGGCAAGGGCGCGTATTCCACCACGGTTACGGGATTCGACCGACCGGTGTGGGCGGTTTTTACCGATGACGATAGCACCGCCTACGTGCTGAATTGCGGCCCGGAGTGCGGGGGCAGCAATGCCGGGATGACCGTGCTGCACATGAACACGAATACGACCGGGGCCACGGTGGGCTTATCGGGGGCCACTATAGGCCTGCTGTTTGGCGGCAATTTGTACGTGGCGGGCAGCGGAAACGGAGTGGGAACGGTGCAGGCGGTGAACACGGCCAGCCTGGTGGCTTCGGCGCCAGTGAACATCAGCAATGGCTACCATGACCGCATGGAGCTGAGCAGCAACAATAAACTCTTTGTTGGCGCGCACGGTTGCAGCAGTCGGGGGTGCCTCTCCATTTTAGACATCGGGGCCAAAACCGCGGTGGTGGACACGCCCAGCGGCGATGTGACCGGCATTGCGCCCATTTCGGGCCGCAACATCGTTTATGTGGTCGAAGGCGGCGAGTTGCGGATTTTTGATACGACCACCAACGCCCCTTCTACGACGCACTTCATTGACATCGTCGGGCAGGCGGTGGACGTGAAGGAAGTGGACGCGCCGAAGTAAGTCTAGAAGATATTCTTGATCTAGGTTAGCGCCCAAAAAGCCGCGAACATGGGCCACCTTCCCAAAAAGCGGGCGCGAACCCTTCGGCTGCGCTCAGGGCAGGCTCGGCCACCCGCCGGGGCTCTTTGCTCGACCAGGCACCTCAGCGGCTAGAGCCGGCGGATTCCCCTAAATGCTTAATCGCAGCGGTAAACCGCTGCGCCACCCAAAGGCACTACGCTCAAGCCTGGAGAACCTTACTACCCGCCGGAAAAGCGGGCGCGAACCCTTCGGCTGCCTTCAGGGCAGGCGCTCGCTGCGCTCAGTCGCGCAGCTCGGATTACAACGATGAGCGCGTTTAAGTTAACCAAGAAAAAGGGTCAAGATCGCAAGGTGAACTCTTTTTGCCGGGCCAGCTGCCGGCGGGAAGACCTGCTGGGACTACTGGCCATGCTGGACGAGCAGATCAGCAAGCTCGACCGGGCGGTGAGGGCCACCCGCCCCGTCCGCAGAGTTTTCAGGGACGAGAAATTCTGATACCGACTAAGGTTGCAGCCTTAGTTCGGCTACGCAAAAAGCTCTACAGAGTCGATTTGGCTTGACGGAATGCTTGCGTAGGGCAGAGTCTCTTTATAGAGCAGTCCCGGGGCCGTCGCAGTAAAAATCTTTCGGAGGCGCTATCCCATGCTAAGGCCATTGCCGGAAGAGCAACAAGGTCTCCCGGATCACAACTTTCAGCTTCTGCAGGAAGAGGCGCGAATGATGGAAACGCGCCTGCGACGCAAAATGGTCATCAACCCCAAACGGCGTGCCGCGCCCCCGGCGGTAAGCAAACAGCCCGCAGCTATTTCCACGGCAGTACGCTTCTCCTCCCCCATGAACCTCGTCTTCGCTGTGCTTTCCAGCGCAACTTTTGGCTGGGTTGTTCACAACTGGCACGGCCGTTAAAACAAGCAGAAGGCGCAGCTTCCGGTCCCGGGACGCTGCGCCTTTTTATTTTTCATTATGTAAAACAACCGCGACAACTGCTTCAGATCACGGCGCTGCCGAAAGGCATGAGCTAATTCATACTTGTCCGATGTTGCTGGCCACAGCAGAGAAAGTGTTGTTGGCCTGAGATCCGATAAGGCGGATGGTGCCCACCACAATTACCAGTATGACCGCCAGCATACCGCGTACTCGGCTATGTCCTGAGCATTGTTCTCGTCCCACATCCGGTGAACAAGTTGGATCACGTAGTTCTCCTGGGTTACAGAAGGGTTTCCCGCGACGAAGCGGCAACAGCGGGAGAATAGTAATGGCGGAGATGACCGCCTCGAATGGCACAATCGTCGCAATTCCCTGGCACAAACGTGCCAGGGAAAGCGAGCGCGACGCTAGATCTATTAGCTGGAGGCTTGTTCCAGGGGGACCAGAGGCAGGTCCTGATGGACGGCGAAAAGAGCTAGTTCCAACCGGGTGGATACTCCCAGCTTGTCGAAAATATTGCTGAGGTGATGTTTAACCGTGTCTTCGCTGATCTTGTAGTGAGCCGCAACGTCCTTATTGGTAAAGCCCGCCACCACGGCTGAGACAATCTCCAGCTCGCGCGGCGTGAGTCCAAACTTCTTTTGCTTGGGGGCGGGAGGCGGAGCCAGCAGCCCGCGCAGGTATTCCACCAGGTTGGAAATGGTTTCGCGCCCGACCCAATATTGTCCCGCCATCACTGCCCGAATGCTATTCAGCAGCAACTGGGTAGCCGATTCCTTCAGCACCACCCCACGGGCGCCCAGTTGCAGGGCTTCCACGATCTGTTCTTTTTCCACTGCCGCGGTCAGCAGCAGGATTCGCACCGGGGTATCGCTGTTTCCTAATTCGCGCACCGCCTCCAGCCCCGGATGCTTGGGCATAGCCAAATCCAGAAGCAGCAAGTCGGGCTTGAGTTTCTTTGCCATCGCCACGGCCTCGGCGCCGTCCGAGGCCTCGCCCACAACGCGGAATCCAGGCTCTGTTTCCAGCAGGCGCCGCAATCCGTCGCGGAAGATGGGGTGGTCGTCAGCCAGCAGGATACGCACAGGTTGTGAACTCTTATGCATAGGCAACGCGATGCTTTTGAGGAATCATGACGTCCAGTCGCGAACCGTGGCCCGGAACGGATTCTACCGTGAGCTCACCTTCAATGGAACGTACCCGTTCCCGAATCACCGCCGGCCCCTTGTGCTGGCTTTCCAGTTCGGCCTGGGCGAAGCGCCCGGAGAATTCAAAGCCAGTGCCATCGTCCTGAATAACCAGATGGTAACTGTCGGAAGCGGCTCGCAGTTGCACCACGACGTGCTGGGCGCGGCTGTGTTTGCGCACATTTACGAGCCCTTCCTGCACAATGCGCGCCACTTCCCGGCAAACCTTGGGGAGCAACTCGATGCTGGTTTCCTGGCAGGTGAAACGAGCGGCGATGCCGGTCTCGCGCTGGAACTTGGCCACGTGGTCTTGCAGGAAGGGAACCAGGGTTTTGGCATCCACCGCCAGCGGCTTCATCTGTTGCATCAGGTCGCGCAATTTAAGCACTTCTTCCCGCAGCAACTTCTGGATGCGGCCCAATTCGGGCACCACCTCGCGGGGTTGGCTGTCGGCGCGGCGGCGCAGTACGTCTACCTGCATCTCCACACTGATCAGCGATTGCACAGCGCCATCGTGCAGCTCCCGCGCCACGCGCGCGCGCTCAATGGCTCCAGCCCGTTGCCGCAAACGCGCGAGTAAGTAAACGTTGGACACGGCGGGCCCTACCTGCCGCACTAAATCCTGCAGAAAGCGCAGCGCTTCCTCGCGATCGGTGGGAAGAGTGGTATCGAAGAGATATAAACGACCGGACCACTCGTCGGTGGTCACCAGGGAAACGGCCAGCACCGAATGGAAGGGGCGTGCAGCCTGCAGCGGGGAGAGAAAGTCAGACGCGAGCTTGCGCAACCGGGAGCCTCCGGCATCCACCGCCAGCAGGCGCACCGCGTTAAAGGTTCGCGTGGCGTACCAGGTGTGGGCAGGGGCAGGAAAAAGGTAGGCTTCGCGAGTGACCTCTACCGGCGGCAACCATCTTAGCTCGACACCGGCGTTCGCAATGGACTTGGCCTCACACGCGGAAATGCGCGAGCTGTGTGACTCCTCAATGGCCAGCAGGGCGGTGCGGGCGCCGAAGAGCCGAATGAGTTCGCCAAAAATCTGCTGCAGGCTGCCTGTAAGTCCCAAGTCCACTCTTGCCATGGCCAGAATGTGGCTCAAAACGGCCTTCTCTGCGCGCAGTTGCTTTTCGTTTTCGGCTAAATACCCAATCAGCAGGCCCATGGATAAGAGATAGGCAGCGCTCAGAAGAAGGCGGTTCAATTCGGGATGAATTTGGAAGGCGGCGGGCAGCCGGACCCAGCGTGCGACCGCGTTTTCCGCGGTGAGCAGCACAATGCTGGCGGCTGAGGTGGCCAGCGTTTCCCACAGTCCCCAGCGGTACGCCGCTTCCAGCAAAACGAAAAGGAAGAACAGGAAGAACGGGCTGATCGCTTCCTTGGTATACAGCGAAACTACAGTGGGCCAAAGGATGTCGGCTCCATGCACAAAAAGGCGAAACGCGAAAGTAGGTTGGAGCCGAATCCGGGCCAGAACCATCACCACAAAACTGTGAATGAGATATAGGAAAAGGAGGAGATAGACCACCGGAGGATAATGCCCGGGCTCGGTGGGAACCACATACATGGCGGCCAGGAAGGATGTCGCCAAAAATAGACGGGTTGTGGCCAGCACTCGTTCTACACGCCGCAACTCGCCGGGCGCGGTTGAAGTCTTAAGCCGGGATAGAAAGCGGTGCGGGTCAACCGTAAAGCGCAAAAGCAATCCCCGTAAGCGCGTGCAGAGTTACGGATATAGTACGGGCGGCGGCGGGAAAGAGCAATTGGCATTGGCCCTTAGCGGAAAGTAAAGTGCGCAGCGCGAAGTCAGCCCTTGGCAAGAAAATCGAGCACGCGGGCGGTGGTGGTATGACCGTTGGCCAGGGCCAAGTCGCGCGGGGTTTGCCCTTCTTCCGTCCTGCAGGAATGGGGTCCGGACAGCAACAGGGCCTCGACGACATCCTGATGTCCACGGCTCGCAGCCAAATGCAGGGCGGTCCATCCCTGATGATCCCGGATGTCCACTTCTGCGCCGTGAGCCAGCAGCAGCAGGACGATGTTGCTGTGGCCGTTGGCGGCGGCCTCCTGCAGCGGAGTGCTGCCCTGTTCGTTGCGGGCCCGCACACAGGGATCGGCTCCCGCCTCCAGCAGGCGCTGAGCTGCTTCCTCTTGCCCATAAAAACACGCCAGGTGCAAGGCGGTGACGCCATCGGCTGACCAGGTGCGCGCCAGCTCCGGCATACAGCTCAGCAATTCCTCAACCCGGTCTGTTTTGCCCAGCGCTGCCGCTTCAAAGATGTCCAACCCAGGCGAGGTGGCCAGCAGGATCTCGAGCATGCTTAGGTCCCACTCGTAGAGGCAGTGCAGGATTGCCGAGACGCCGCTCTCATCACGGCTGTTGGCGACCAGAGCGTCGCGCAAAACCAGTTGCCGCACGATTGACTCGCTGCCCAGACGCATGGCCGCGAAAAGTTCATCCGCAGAAACTCTCTGGTACTTCATATACTTTGCCTCAGAATCATGAGGCCCGGCACATTTCGCCGCCAGGCGTTATGGGTGCTCAAGTTGGCCGGGGAGCAAACAGAACCCGGCACAGCATAAGGTGTGGGTAGGCTCTCCAGAATGGCACTCCCGTGCCGGGGGGATAGCACTAAGGTGCCAGAGGAAGCGTTTCGCTGATTTCCTGGCATTCTGGTTCAGCCCCACACTACGGCTCACACCTAGCGATCCAGGAAGCGGTATTTCAGCATGTGGAACAGGGCGGCCACGCCGTCTTTCCAGCCGATCTTTTTGCCCTCTTCGTAGGTGCGGCCGTGGTAGGCGATGGGCACCTCGTAGATGCGGCAGCCCAGCCGGGCCACTTTGATGGTCACCTCGGGCTCAAATCCGAAGCGGTCTGAACGCAAGCGGATGGCCTCCAGCACCTCGCGCCGGAACGCCTTGTACCCCACTTCCATGTCGCTGAGGTTCAAATTGCACAGCAGATTGCAGAACAGGGTGAGGAACTTGTTGGCCTGGAAATGCCAGAAATAGAGCACGCGGTGAGAGCCGCCGTGGAAGCGGTTGCCGAAGACGGCATCGGCGCGCCCTTGCAGAATGGGCTCGAGCAGCACGGGGTAGTCGGAAGGGTCGTATTCGAGGTCGGCATCCTGCACCAGGACCACGTCGCCGGTGGCCTGGGCGAAGCCGGTGCGCAGGGCCGCCCC
>DATEGM010000093.1:0-22087 GCA_035280085.1 Terriglobales bacterium | reverse complement strand
GCGGTAGGCGTGGTGCGGAACGTGGGCCGCAAGCGCGCCATGGAGATGCTGCTGACGGGCGACACCATTGACGCCCAGACCGCGCTCGCCTGGGGGCTGGTCAATCGTGTCGTCCCCGCCGCCCGGCTGGACGCCGAAATTGCCCGCTTCACCGATATCATCCTGTCGCGCAGTTCTGCCGCGGTTCAGCTCGGCAAGCAGGCATTCTACGGCCAGGTTGATCGTCCTCTTGCGGCCGCCTACGACAGCGCCAGCGAGGTGATGGCGTCCAATCTGCTGCTGGAAGATGCCGCCGAAGGGATGGATGCGTTTCTGCAGAAGCGCCCTGCCAATTGGCATGGGAAATGATTGTTCCCCAAGAAAAGTCTCCCGCAAAAATTAGCCGCGAGCACAGCAGGAAGTAGACCACGGCGTGGCAGAGTTTTGAGAACTTTCGGTCGTGTAGCGGTCGTGTACAAAAACCGCATTAGCCGCGTAGCGGCGGGACAGGAAAGCCCAGCACGGAAGAGTCTGTGTGAGAACCCAGAAATCTAAACCGCAGGGGAACAATCCCGTCATTCTTGAGCCGCGGAGCGGCACCAGAATGTAGCCCCGGACGTAAGTCCGGGGTACAAAGTGGAGCAAGTTCATAGCCCCAGCGGGGCGAAAGACCTTTCTCACACAGACTCGGGCAGTCCTGGGAAACCGATAGAGCCCCGTGAAGTTCTGGATACTAGACTCCGTGGCAGACCGCCTCACTCCAGCCCCTTCAGGGGGCGTCATAGTAAAGCCCAGCACGGCAGTGCTGGGTAGACGGACGGAAAACGAATCGAGTTCGCTTTAGCGAACGGCACCCAAGTCCGAGCCCCTGCGGGGCGAAAGACCTTTCTCACACAGACTCGGGCAGGTTAGGACACCGATGGAGCCCAGTGAAGTTCTGGATACTAGACTCTGTGGCAGACCGCCTCACTCCATCCCCTTCAAGGGGCGTCATAGTAAAACCCAGCACGGGAGTACTGGGTTGACGCAAACAGCCCTGTCGCCCTCAGTACATGATGGTTTTGGTCAGGTGATGCGGCCACGACGTGGTGTGGTAATGCGTCCACAGGCGTGCGTCAATTTGCGGAATGATCACCTGCTGCTCGGGCGCGCGCAACTTGTTGATCTCATCTGCCAGCAGGGCGGTCGCATACAGGCAATGGGCGCGGATCTCGATTTCCTGGCGGCTGTCACGTGGAATCAGCTGGTAAGTATTAATCGCCTGCTCCAGGTCCGGCGAGTAGCTGGTCATGCCCATTAGCCGCAGCGCAACCGGGACAATGTAGTCGGCGAAGGCGGTCATCTTCTGCGGATCCTCCAGCTGGAACGCTCCGGTCAATCCTGAATAGATTTGCCAGAAGCCGAGTTGTGCCAGCTTGTAAAACTTCACCTCGTGCCCGTCGTAGCGGCTCACATCGTTGTAACGCGCGAACTCCGCCACCAGGCGCTCTACCAGGCCCTTGCCCTGGTCATATAAGCGTGGCGGGCACGAGCGGATGAGATTGTAAAAACGCCCTCCATATTTCGCTGCCAGCACTGCGCCGGCGTCGCGGAGCAGCGCCATTTTCTCCTCGAGCATGGGGAGCTCCATGTTGCCGGCAAATATCTTCTCCATGTCGCGGCGCGTAATCTTCGCCAAAAACCTGCCATCTAGAATGGGAACGCTCTCGTCCAGGGCGCGTTTCAGGCAGCCGAAAAGGGCCTCGGAGTCGGACAGGTGAGCGCCCGCATAGTCAGTCTGGAACTTCACGTGGGTGTTGAAGTCCGTAAACGCGGTATCAATGGTGTTGCCCACCATGACGAAATCCATGGCCACGTCCGGAGTTTTCTCCAGTCCGTAAGGAACTGCCAGGTTCGGCATGGGCAGATCTTCGTAAGCCATCCAGCCGGCGATCTCTACAATCTTGTCGTAATGAGTGCGTACGTCGCGGGAGTTCTCGATCACCGGCCGCAGGCTTTCGGTCACCGGACTGCCCAGCTGGCGCGGCCAATGAGGCGAATCGGCTGAATCGGAAGTTTTGGACTTAGCGGTGTACACGGAGCTGTTCCTCGCTGCCACCACTGTGGCAAATGAAGCAATTCCCTGCAACGCTTGACGACGGCTGAAAATCATTGGGCATTCCTCGCTGCGGATGGTCTCCCTACATCGAGAAGAGCGTGCGTAGCTTACTCCCGCCAGCAATCTCCAGGCACTAAGGAATTCTGGTTAAGTCACTAGCTTTGTAAGGGACGGCCTTCAGGCCGTCCGCAAGCGCCTAACAATCTACGCGGCTTTAGCCGCTGAGGGAATCTCAAGCGGCTTAATCCGAGGTCCCCTACCAATCGGAACTTCAGGGAGGACACTCAAAGGAAGGGCGCCGCAGTCGGCTCCTTGTGCATGTTCCCGGGGCTATACTGGTCCGCTCATAAAGCTCCCTCGGAGATGTCCATGCCCGATCACACCATGACCCGCCGCGCTGCACTCTCCCTGCTTGGTTCCGCGGCCATTGCCGCCGCCATTCCATTCCCGCTTCTTGCCAATGACACCAAAAGTGCCGTCCTCCGGGAAATGCTCCCGAAGTTCACCGACAAATCGCGCTCTTTGCTGGCCAGGTTAATGCAGGACCCAGGCTACAGCGGGCAGATCAAAGCGGCTGATGCCGCCGCTCTTGCGCAAAACGAGAGCACCACCATCGAGCAGTTGATGACTTACCTCATTCCGCTGGCCCGCAGTTATTCCCATGCGCCCATTTCAAATTTTTTCGTGGGGTGCCTGGTGCGGGGCGCGAGCGGCAGCCTCTATACCGGCGCCAACATTGAGATTCCCGGCCAGTGCCTCGGCTTTGCTGTGCACGCCGAACAGGCGGCGGTCTCCAACGCCTACATGCACGGCGAGAAGGCCGTCACCCAACTCACCGTTGGCGGCGCGCCTTGTGGTCACTGCCGCCAGTTCCTCAACGAAGCCTCGCCCGATGGCGAAATTGAGATCCTGAATCCCAACCAGCCGCCCAGCAAGCTTTCCGCGATCCTGCCCTCGGCATTCGGCCCGGCGGCATTGGGCATGAAGCACGGGGCCTTTCCTATCCGCGAGGCAAATCTGACGCTGCTCTCGCCGGCTTCTGATCCCATAACCGCGGCGGCCCTGGAAGCCGCCCGCAAAGCCTATGCCCCCTATAGCGCGTCCCCGTCTGGGGTAGCCATCAGGAGCACCGCCGGCCGGATATACCGCGGCTCCTACATCGAAAACGTCGCCTTCAACCCGAGCCTCTCTCCGCTACAGATTGCGCTGGCGCAGATGATCGCGGCCGGCCTGCAGTACTCCGCCATCACGGAGGTCGCGCTGCTGGAAGTGCAGGGGGCAAAAATCAGTCAGGAAGCGGTAACGGAAACGGTCCTGGGCGCAATCGCACCCTCCGTGAAACTGCGACATCTGTTCGCCCGGCCTGCCTAACTCCTGACGTTCACGGGTTCTTTACCGGACAATAGCTATGGACAGGCCGCGCCTAAGGCCGGCTGGAAGTAATTGCTCTGAGCTTCCTTTTGTGACATGAAGTGGCCTCGAAAACTCCGACGGTAACCGCTGTCACCGGGACAATAGTACAAGCCGGTGTGGGTGTCGGCCCAGACTTGTACTCGCGGATTGGCTAGGCGCTCGCGTCGCGGTGCATTTCCGGAGATGAGAAAGTCCATAATTTGGTTCAGCGACAGGCCTGCAGAGGTTTGCTGTCTTGACGCTTCACGCCGGACCGCATCCGCTGCAACAGCGGGCGCTGCGTTCATCCTGGGAGATCCGCTTCCCGCCATGTCCGCCGGCCGCTGAGATTGCGCTGCCGCCAGGCTGTCGCGAAGCAACGGGGTAGCCGAATCCTCGGCGCGCCAGGCCATCCACGCCGTTGACGCACAAATTGCCGCTGCTATGGCCAGAACCGGTAGCTGGCGAGTGCGGAAATCAGCCGCCATCCACCACTCAGCCAGTACATGCCGTGCCCCTTGCATGCGAACAATAGCCGCCATCCAACTCTCGCGCAGCACAGGTTTCACCCGCTGCAGCGGATCTCTCAGGCCCCTCACGAACGTCAAGACCGGTTGGCTGGTCGCAATCCAACGTTTAAGCAGTGCATTTAGTGCCTCTCGAAGCCGGCCCGGCCCGGCTGGTGGAGCAAGCGGCAACCCGGGTCCTTCCAAGCCAAGGACAGACATTCGCTCCTGAGAAACAAATTCCGCCCCATTGTGTCTTCGTACAGAGGAGACGGGCAGAGACGCATCGTTGGAGGTTTGGGACGGCTGTCCAGAAACATCAGACATGCGGGGGTCGTTCATAGGCCTTTCACTTGCTTTCCTGGCAGTAACTGCTGTTGCGGGCCTTGGTCAAAGCACCGCTGGAACCATCGCCAATTGTTTACAACTTTAAAAAACCTGGTGCGGTCTTCCCTTTCTCACCGGCGCTACTTTGTACCGGCCTGCAGTGTCATCCGCAGCGCAACACTTCGGTTTGCGGCTCGCCCGCCAGAAGTGCCATTCGACTCGATGGGAAGCGACGATCCGGTGCCCACTGTCTGCAGGCGGTTGGGACGAATTCCATATTCACTCGTCAGTGCGTCCTTCACCGCCAACGCTCGTCGAACCGAAAGGTCGAGGTTGTACTCCTCGTCGCCGGAGCTGTCAGCATGCCCTTCGATGATCACATTCGCGTCGGGGTGCTCACGCAGGCTCTGGGCCACTGCCGCCAGCGTGTTGCGGTTCTGGGCAGAAATTGCGATGTCCCCGACGTCAAAGAAGATCAGTCGGGCCGATTGGGCCGTGGAAGGGATCGATAATCGCGGAACAACAGGATCGGTTACAGGTTGCAGGCTGACTTCGTTTACCTCGGATCCCGCAAGCTGTCCGGTAGCGGCCAACTCTTTAGGCCCGGATCGCGCGCTTACTACCCGGTCGTTCAGTCGCAACGCCTTCCACAGTGGCCCTGTTTGCATGGCGCCCACAAAGCAGGCGGTTGCCATCACAACAATCAAGACTCGGGTCACCCCACTCCGCATGCTGGAAGAGGGCATCTTGGGAGCCGGCAAAACCGGGGCTGGATGGTCCCTTGGCCGTTCTGGCGGTTTGCTGCTCACCGCCGCCGGTACCGGCGACGCTGCCGGAGCGTGTTCCCGAACAGGAACGGCGGGATTCGCGAACAACTCGGTCATCACGCGGTCCAGGTCGAAGTCCTTTGCCGTCTCCTCCACCAGAGAATGCTCGATACGCCTGAACCGCTGCGAGAAAGCCAGCAACATGGCATTCATGCAGAGAGTATTGATGTTGCGGGGAATGCCTCGGCTGTGTGACCACACCCTTTCCAGCGCAACCTCCGTAAACAACTCGTTGCGGCAGCCCGCGGTTGCCAGGCGGTGACGAATATAGTCGCGCGTCTCCGCCGCCGCGAGGGGCGTGATTCGCGCGATCATCGAGACCCGTTGCCGCAATTGCTGTTGTCCGGGGCTGGCCAGTGTAGTCACTAATGCGGGCTGGCCTGCCAATATGATTTGCAGCAACTTAGCGCGGCTGTTCTCGAAATTGGACAGCTGCCGCAGCGTTTCCAGAACGGAACTGCTTACATTCTGCGCCTCGTCAACCACCAGTATGACCCGCTGGCGGGCTGCGGCCGCATGCACCAGCAGTTGCTGGAACTCGTCGCCCATCTGCGCCAGGCTTTGTTGAGAAGGCCTGGAATTGCTCCCCAGTTCGCGCAGCAGCGATTGCAGCAGTTCACTCGGGCTATGCGGCTGCTGGAACAGGAACGCGGTACGGGCCGATGTGCGGTACCTCTCCAGGATGTGAAAGAGCAACGTGGTCTTGCCCATCCCCGGTTGCGCGGCCAGCACCTGGAAACCGAAGCCGCATTCAATGCCGCTGATCAGGGTGGCTAACGCTTCGCGGTGGGTAGGGCTGAGGAACAGGAATTCGGGATCGGGAGTGACGCCGAATGGACTTTTTGTCAGTCCAAAATAGCCTAGGATCTGCTCTTCGATCTTCTTGCTGGGCCCCACTGTCAACCTTCCGAAACGACCGCTCGGAGGCCCTGTGCAAGCCAGGTTCCAAACCTGGCAGCGGCGCCTGCTTTGCTTTCAAGCAGATAAATGCCGCGGCGGCAAAATCGCCGTTCGCCACCCTCCCACGGTGAAAATCATTTGCAGATGTATGACCCTTTCATCCTCCCTACTCGACTATCCCGACGGGTGGCCCACACAACGCGGTTTTCGTTGTGTGGGAACGCACGCAGGTGGCCCAGAGCCTGCCCTGAGCGAAGCCGAAGGGTTCGCGCCCGGTTTTGCGCTAACCTGGGATCAAAGATGTCCTTTCTCATGATATGAAACGACGGACGGGACGGGTGGCCCACACAACGCGGTTTTCGTTGTGTGGGAACGTTCACCCACCGTCAATAAAGCTTAAGGCGATTTATCACTCGTCATCTCCGCCCGACTGAGCTACACAGCAGATTCATGCCCCAGCGCCACTGCGTAATCCGTCGCCGTCCAGCCTTCGCGCTCGCTCTCCATGTCGAGCATGAGATATGCGGCTTCAATCACTCGCTCACCGCCCGTGGGGCGCTCCAGCGCAGATCGAAGCATGGTGAGCATCCGAGTGTCGCAGTCCGCACGCAAGGCGCTAATCTGCAGTCGCTCTTCTGGTTGAGAGGATTTGTTGCACGATTGCAAGCATCGCTTCGGGAGAAGGGTCAGTTTCAAAATCAGCGCCCTCGACTCGCCCTTCGTTATAGCGTTTGAGGGCGAGAACCGTGCCCGAGCAATGGCCCCGGAACGCAGCAATGAGCGCTTCTTTGTCTTCTCGAGGAATCGAGTGGCCGAGAATAAAAATGCCGAATTCCTTGGCCTCCTCGCAGCACTTCAAAGCCTGTGTAAAACCGAGGGCAGAGACCACATCATGGCCGTGTTGTTCCAGGATGAGCTGCCGAGTGCACAGCAGCGATTGGTCGTAGGAAACTGAGAGTATGCGCGCCACGGATTGGGCCCTTTAACCCGCCCGGTAAGCCATAATTTAACCAATTTCATTCCCTTTATGACAGATTTTTATAATTAGGACTGCAATCAATGGCTTGCAGATGATATCCAGATAGCAGGTGCTATCGCGTGAGAAATTGATCCGGCGTGGACGGGTAGCCCACACAACGCGGTTTTCGTTGTGTGGGAACGCACGCGCTGGTGCTCGATCAAAACGGAATCTTCGGAAGCGCCTGGCAAATCTGCAAGAGAAAAATGGGAAGGTGCTGGAGAAGGCTAACCGTATGGTCCAAAATTCTGTTCGACAACCCACGACACTCAAACTCGCTGATCATCGCGTGAGGACATTGCTGGGGGCAGTATCCCTGCGTACACCCGACGATTATCCCCACAAGTCCAGAACGCGCGTTTGACCTTGCTCTGCCTCTGAGCCTAAGATATCCACCCCCTCCCCAAGCAGCGCCCAGGCGCATGGCTTTCTTATTCAGGGCGGGGCTGCAGGGGAATATGTGGCGCAGTTTTTGGCGTGCAGAACAGTAAAGGAGAAATTTCATGGCATTCTGTACAAATTGCGGTGCCGCATTGGCTCAGCCCTCACAATTTTGCCCCAGCTGCGGCAAGCCGGTTGGAGCGGCAGCTACGGCGTCCGCGGGTGTGGCAGCCGGCTCAGGCGGCAGTGCAGCGGTCGCTGCGAGGCCGGTTGCCGCCGCAAATCCGGGTACGCCGCAGAACCGCATTACCGGCACCACTATGCCGGTGCTGGAGTTTATGCTCCAGCCCAATGATGCCATCATCTCCGAAGCCGGAGAGCTTTCCTGGATGAGCAGCTCCATTCAGATGACCACGCACACGCAATTTGCCGGCGGCGGTGGATTGTTTGGGGTCCTGAAGCGCGTGGCCGGCGGCGGCTCCATCTTCATGACCGAGTACCGGGCCGTGGGAGCCCCCGGGGAACTCGCCTTCGCCACCAAACTCCCGGGACATATTGTGCCCGTCGAGGTGTCGCCGGGATGCGACTACATGATTCATCGCCACGGCTTTCTCTGCGCCACCTCCCAGGTGCAAATATCGGTGGGGTTCCAGCAATCTCTAGGCGCCGGCGTCTTCGGCGGCGACGGTTTCCTCCTGCAAAAACTCAGCGGAGAAGGAACCGCATGGCTGGAACTCTCCGGAGAACTGGTTACGCGCGATCTGCAGGCGGGCGAAACCTTGCGCGTCCATCCCGGCCATGTGGGTGCGTTTCAGGCATCAGTCTCGTTTCAGATCACGACCGTTCCGGGCATCAAGAACATGATCTTCGGCGGGGACGGGATTTTTCTCGCCGCTCTCACCGGCCCGGGAAGAGTTTGGCTGCAGACTTTGCCCGTGGCTAAGCTGGCTCACGCCCTCGAGAAATATCTGCGCCGCGAAAACACCCGGCAGACCACCGAGGCCGGCGCCGTGGGCGGCATCGTTGGATCTATTCTGGAGGGCATGCGTTAGGCAGCACCTTGGACACACGCCCGACGAACGCTATCCGGACTTGCACGTTTGCCTTTAAGGCAAATCCTTAGCCCGGCAGTCGAATCGGCCGCATGACGTGCTGTCTAGGCTCCCGCCGCCGCCGCTTTCTGGCCCACCATCACCGCATTCTGCATCTCTTCAAACAGGCTGCCGATGGCTGCAGGCGAGTGAGACACGAAGATTGTGTTGCTCTTGTCCTGGGTGCCGATTTCTTTCATCGTATCCAGGTATTGCGTGACCAGCACCAGCATCATTACGTCCCGCGGCGTGGTACCCTCGACGGCGGCGGAAAAGGCCTCCACCGATTGCTTCAATCCTTCGATGATCGCTTTTCTTTGATTGGCAATGCCCTGGCCTTGCAGGGCTTTACTTTCCGCTTCGGCTTCCGCCTGTTTCACTTTGAGGATCTTCTCGGTCTCGCCGCGCGCGGTTGCCGCAACCTGCTCGCGCTGGGCGGCATTGATTTCGTTCATCGCGGCTTTCACTTTCTCGTCCGGTTGGATATCCGTGACTAGGGCCTGATCAATGGCATAGCCATAGGTCTTCATCACATCGTCCAACCCCTGCTTGATGGCAATCGCAATGTCGGATTGCTGCAGGAAAGCGTCGTCGAGGTTCATCTTGGGCACATGCCCGAGGATGACGTTGAACACGTAAGAGGAAATCTGCTGCTTGGGATTCGCCAGCTTGTAAAAAGCCTCATAGACCTTCTCGGGAATCACGTGATATTGCACTGAGACGGGCATCTTGACGAAAACGTTATCCTTGGTCTTGGTTTCGACATCGAGCGCAAGTTGTTGCACACGCAGGTCCATGCGGCCAGCAATCTGGTCGAGCCAGGGCAGCTTAAAATTGATGCCCGCGGTGCCCACCCGCAGGAACTTGCCCATGCGCTGGATCACCGCGGCTTCGGCGGTCCGGACCTGAAACAATCCACTCAGGAATGTAGCCAGCAGGAAAACAACCACCATGCCATAGAAGATGAACTGCATAGTGTTGACAGCATCCATAACTCCTCCATCCTCGATTCCCGGATTAAGCCGCGGCAGCAAGGCGAACTCCGGGGGATGGCCCGCATAATAGACACTCCCCTGCAGCCGCACAATTAATTTTGTTGGTATTTGTTGACCGAAAAACCGGCATAACCGGTCCGGCAGTCAGGCTGGGTAACCGAGCTATCCCACTTACTGTGGCCAGTCGTGTGAGTGAAATTCGATCTGGTGGATGGGGGCTAATCGGCGCCCACAGCCGCTCCCATCGCAATCTCCCGGTGGGATTCGGGAATAACCAGGTCTTCGTGCACAGCGAAAGCACGTTCCAGGGCATTGGCAAGAGCGGTGCTGAAATTGAAACCCACCAGGTTCAGATCAATCATTAGAGGCCGGTCATCGTTGATCCGGTACATGGAAAAAAATCCCTGGGCGCCATGAGTGCTGCTTCGCAGTTCGAGCGTCAGGTTCCATTTCCCCGCCAGGGCATTTCCCCGCGGGTTCTTCTGCCAGGTGTGATACGCGCAGGAATCGGACCAGCCGCGGTAGGAAAGCCCGCCAAACCAGTCCGCGGGAGGATGGATGCCCAGGCGGAAGGCATCGAAGTCATTGCCGTCAAACGCGGCTTCGAGAATTTCGCAGACATCAACGAAATTGCGTGCTCCCGCAAGCTGTTCCTTGGCTCGGCGGATGGCCAGATTGTTCTTGATAACTTCCTTCTGCTCCATCGTGCGTCTTGCGACCCGCGCCAGTTCCAGGAATTCTGGATAGCGCAGGTACTGCACGCCAAACCAGATGCCCGCCGCCAGTATGAGAAGAACCACTGCCAGCGTGCGCTGCCCCGGAACCAGAATAAACAGGCTGAGCAGGCCACACGCCGCCGAGACGCCATATAGCAGGATCACCACCTGCCGGTGCGAAAGCCCGCGTTCCATCAGTTTGTGATGGATGTGCTGGCGGTCCGCGGAAAATAGCGGCCGCCCGCTCAGAAACCGGCGGATCACCGAGATCACCGTGTCCAGAATCGGCAACCCGAAGGAGATCACCGGAACGCTCACCGCTACCATGGTGGACGTTTTTCCGCCGCCAACCAGAGCCAATGCGCTCAGCGTAAAACCGATGAACAGGCTGCCGGAATCGCCCAGAAAGATCGTGGCCGGATTGAAGTTGTACTTAAGAAAGCCGAGAGTCGCCCCTGCCAGGGTGATGGTCAGCACCGATACCAGGGCGTTGTAATTGATGAGCGATAGCGTGAAAACCGCGAGCGTAGAGAACAGCGCCGAACCTGCCGCCAATCCGTCCAGGCCGTCAATCAGATTAAAGGCATTGGTAACCCACAACACCCACAGAATCGTTAAGGGGAGCGCTCCCATCCACGCGAACACGTGGGAGCCAAAGAATAGCGGCAGCTTCATTACCCGGAAGTCGCCCAGGAAGAGGATCAGCGCCGCCAGGATCTGCACCGCAAACTTGCAGCGCGGGGTCACCGACCAGATGTCATCCGCCACGCCCACAAGAAAAACCAGCGTGGCGGGCACGATTACCCAAAGCAGCGTGCGGGGAGAAAAACCCACCCCAAATCGGAAAACACGGGAAGCCAATTCCAGCAGGAGGATTAGCGCAAGAAAAGTTCCATAAACAGCAACACCCCCAAACCGCGGAATGGGGGTGGTGTGCAGATGATGCCGTTGGACAGGACCGGTGGCCCAATGATGACTTACCGCGAGGCTGCGCACCTTGCGGGTAAACAAAAGCGAAAACAACAACGCCCCAAAAAACAGGGCAACCGCGATCAGAAGCATTTCGCCCTATACCGGACAAAGCGGTTCTTGATCTTGCGCTCGCTTTTCGCCCAGCAGCTTATATTTTGAGAATCTTCGCGGAATATAGCATCTGAGTTCCGAATAGTGAACGTGTCTAATTTGGTGACACTGTGGAAAATTTGGCCTTAACCAGGCCGCCGTGGCCTGGCCTCTTTTTCGCTGTTCCCTTTTCCGTCCGCCTAAGCGCGGGTTGCGCTGGAAAACTTGGCCTTGGCCATGGAAATAGCGGAAGAACCTGCACTCGTAATCTCCTTCAGCAACCCGAGATAATTCTCCGCCGTTTGCCTGCGCGAGAGATTCTCGACCATATAACTTCGCCCGTTCTGGCCTAAGCTCCTGCACAAATCGCGGTCATCCCTAAGCTGTCGAATGGCGGCTACCATGGAATCCGGGTCTTGGGGTGGAACACAAATCCCGGCGCCGGCGCCTTTTAGCAGCTCGCTGGCTTGTCCTTGCACAGCCAGCACAATTGGTTTGGCGCACGCCATGAATTCCAGCATTTTGGTCGGAATCACGGTCTTGAATACTTCCGAGCCCTTCAGCGTCACCAGGCAGGCATCCGATGCCGCGACCAGAGCAGGAATGCTCTTCCTCTCCTGCTGCGGCAAAAGGTGTACGTTGCCAAGCTGGCGCCTCCGGACCTCAGCCACGATGCGCTCCTTATCCGCCCCTTCTCCTACCAGCAGAAACTCCACCTCGGGCATTAAGACTCTGCAAGTGGCGGCCGCATCCAGCACGGTGCCCAGGTCGTGCGCCATCCCCAGCGTTCCGATATAGGAAACAACGAACCTCCCCTCCAGGCCGAGATCGCTTCGCATTGAATTACTGTTGCCGATTGGAGCAAACAATTCGGTTTCAACGCCGTTTGGTACGACCGAGATTTTTTTCCCGGCAATTCGCCACTCACTGCGAATGTGCTCCTTGAATGCCGGCGTCACCACCACGATGTGATCACTGGCGCGGTATAGAAATCGGGCGACTCCCCCCAAAGTCCGATGCAGAAATGACTGACTGTTCCCCACGCCAACCGCGGCCAGGGATTCTGGCCACAGGTCCCGGACCTCCAGCACAAAGCGGGTGCGCTTGATGCGGCTGACCCACCAGCCGCTGATGCCCACCAGCAGCTGGGGTGAAGTCGCAATGACCACGTCGGGACACCCGATAAAACTCCCCGTAACGGCCGCAGACACGCAGAACGAGCTGTAATTGATGATTCGTTCGTGCGACTTCCGGTTTGGCAGCGGGAGCAACCAGGTGCGGATGACATTGATTCCATCCACCTGCTCGCGGCAAACCAGCCGGCGAAATCGTGCACGATATTCAGGATGCAGAACGCCGGTGGGATGATTGGGAAAACCGGTCAGCACGGTTACCTCATGCCCATTCGCAACCCAGTGCCGGGCCAACTCCGAAACCCGGGCGGCCGGAGCTCCCATTTCGGGTGGAAAGTATTGCGATATATATAGAATTTCCAACTTTGGTCTTAGTAATAGAGCAGCTTGAAGGCGCTCTTGTAGGCCAGCGCTGCGTTCCGCTTTAAGAAGTTTTGGCGATATCCGCCCCATCTCTCCGCGTATTGGCCGAACAACTCCTCGCCCGTTAGCCGGTGCAGCACACGAAGCTGGGCCACGTGCAACCGGTGATAGAAAGGGCTGGCCAGCATCTTCAGCCTGGTTCCGGCCAATTCGTACAACGACCAGAACCCGGCATCGTACTTCTCGAGATTGCGTCGCAACGTTCCTATGGTCGCCGCAAACAACTGCCTCGCCGCTTCATCGCCCGTCGCCAGCCAATAATCGTGAACGCCCCAGGTCGCCCAAATGAAGCCATTCAGGATGTGCGTTGGCGGGGATACGATGTACTCCTCCAGCCACGCATCTCCCCGTTCATCCACGTGCACCATGCCGCCTTCGCTGGTTTCCTTTTGCAGCGCCTCAAAGGCAAGCCCGGCAGCCTCCAGGTACATGCCCTCGCCGGTCTCATCGAAAGCGCGTACCAGAACCGAAACCCCCTGCGCTTGCGCTAAGGCCGACTGCCAGGGAGCCCGCAGCGTGGTGCGATACTCCCAATCAAAGTGGTGATTCCATACCCGCAATCCTGCCCGGTTCGTTTCCAGATTCGCCACAAACCAATCAGCCGCCAGCAGGAATTTATGGCGCCGTTGCTGCTGTCCCGTACGGCAAAACAAATTGAAGTTGCCCAGGCCGAACTGCGCGATGGCTATTGGGTTGTATTGCCGCCCGAGCTTGCCACGGTAGTCGAGTAGCGGAACGCCTTGCTGGTCAAAAGGCCCTGCATAATCGGCCTTCTCCACAAAAGGCATGTAGTACTCGCCCAGAGCCCGCGGCGCAAAGCGCCGGTTCATCTCCGGAGTATCGTGCCAAAACGTAAGGTGGCTGTTGCCCCGCCCCAGGTACGCGGGCAAAATTCGCCGATAGTAGTTCAGACGGTGCGCAAGGTTCATGGCTGCGACTGTTTTGCCGCGCTAGCTGGAAGCAGTAGCTTTTGCTGAGTAATCGTTCTCAGCGATCTTCACTTCCTGGTAAGGATGAATCGGGATGGAGTCGCCGGAACGCGCGCATCTGAGCATGGCAAATGTCGCCAGGCTGGTGGAGACCAGTTCCGTCATTGGTATCGGGCTGGGCTGGCCATGCATGATTGCTTCCGCAAACGCGCTCCAACATTGGCGGTGCCCCTTGTCCTGCCGCAAATAGGAGCGCTGAACCTTCGCTCGCCCGTTGTGCCGCACCTCCAGACGGCGGAAATCGTCGAGCACAGCCACTCTGCCGCCCGTAAACACTTCCAACCTTTCCTTCGGCAGGGTTTTGTCTCCATTGGCGACATAAGTGACCGTTCCAGCGGAACCATCCTCAAATTGCAGCGTGGTAACCACGTTGTCATCACAATAAAGCTTGCCGTTGGGCAAAATGTGCGACCACACCCGCACCGGAAGCGCCCCTGCCATGTAGGTCATGAAATCCACAAAATGGCAGACCTCGCCGATAATTCTGCCGCCGCCACGTTCCGGGTCCTGAATCCAGTTATTGCGCGGAATAAGGCCCGCGTTAACGCGGTACGACATCATCAGGGGCTCCCCTGATTCCCCTCCAAATTCCTTCAACGCTCGCGCCATCGGCGAGAACCGGCGGTTATAGCCCACCATGAATGAGCGGTCGGGAACGCTCTGCCAGGCGGCGAGAATTTCGTTCAGCTCATGTTCGGATAGGCAGAGCGGCTTCTCGCAGAACACGTGTTTACCGGCGCGCAGAGCGGCCACCACCTGCTGCGCATGCAGATGGTGCGGGGTGGCGATCACCACGGCGTCTATTCCGCCATCGGCCAGCAATTGCGCCTCGCTGCTGGTCGCGTAATCGAATCCGAACTTGCGTCCAGCGTCTTGAGCCTTCACCCCTGACCGGCTGCAGATGCCCCCCAGTTCGCAGCCATCCACCGCTCTTATCGCCGGCAATAACACCCGGGTGGCAAAGTTCCCTGCCCCCAGCACCCCCACCTTCAGCCTGGCTGGGCGCCCGGCGCCTGCGGCAAGGTGATCGGTGCTGAGTTGCACTCGCGGTTGAAAGGTGAATTCGTGCGGGTAACTGACCACCACCCCTAAATAGGGCTGCCCGGTTTTGCCACTGATCAGATCGTAAGCCCGGACCCCATCGGCGATGGGGAAGCGATGAGTTATAAGCGCCTGCACATCGAGCTTGCCCTCGGCCAGCAGTTTCAAGAACGCTTCCATGTTCCGCGTCTGCGTCCAGGGCACATATCCGATGGGATAGCTGAAACCTTTTTCCTCATATTGCGGGTCATAGCGCCCAGGACCGTAGGAACGCGACACGCGGAAATCCAGCTCTTTTTCGTAATAAAGCTTGCGCGGGATGGTCAATCCGACGGCCCCTACCGCCACCACCGTGGCCCGGTCGCGGGCGATTTCACCGGCCAGCTGCACCGGCTCGTTGCTGGCCGTATCCGCGGTGATGATCACGGCGTCCACACCGTGACCCGAAGCATGCGCGCACACACTCCTGCACTGCTCGGCGGAGCTCGCGATATTTTCCGCCCCCAGCTGCTGTGCCAGCGCAGCACGCGTGCGGTTGGGATCGAAGGCCAGAACCCGGCAGCCGGCAGCATGCAATAGCTGTACCGTGAGCTGACCGACCATCCCCAAACCCAGAACCGCCACCGCATCGCCCAGCTTGACGTCGGCGGTGCGAATCCCGTGCAGCGCAATCGCGCCCAGGGTAGTAAACGCCGCCTCCTCGAAGCTGGCTTCTTTGCCTGCGGCTCCCTTCCCTCGCAAGGGAATCTTGGCCACCAGGGCTTGCGGGACGGCCACTACCTCGGCATGGCAGGCGTAGCCATAGCCGGCACACGCCACGCGGTCGCCCGGGCGAATGTCGCTTACCCCCTCGCCAACCTCCAGCACCACACCGGCACTGCTGTAGCCCAGCGGAGCGGGTTCGTTCAAACGGCTCTGTACCGCATCCAAGGCCGAGGCCACTCCTTCGCGGCACCCCTTGTCAATCACCTGCCGCACCAAATCTGGGCGCGCCGCCGCCTTCTGCAGAAGGTTCTTGCCCCCAAATTCCGCCAGCTTGCGCTCCGTGCCTGCCGACAACACCGAGGCCAGGTTGCGCACCAGAACTGAGCCCGGCGCCACTTGCGGCGGCGGCACCTCTGCCAGCGAAACTTCCCCCGTGCGCACGGATTGCAGAAGCTGCTTCACGACACGTGGACTCCGACTGCCTTAGCCTGGCTCATTGGCCGCACACTATGCCAATCATCGGGCACTTGCTGTTCGCGGCCATCTACAAAAGCCTGCATCCACAGTTCCAGCGTGAGTAGTTGCCAAATTTGCATTGACCAGTCATGGCGGCCAGTGCGATGTTGCGCCATCAACTCGCCAACAATATGGGGAGCGAAAAGACCGCGTCTTCTGACTTGCGATTCCGAAAGAAGGTCGCTTGTCATCTCCTTCAATTCGTGAGCCAGCCAATAATCTATAGGGGCCGCAAATCCCGCTTTGGGCTGCCTCAACACTTCGCGCGGCAGATCTGACTGCATTGCCTTCCTCAGAATGTATTTGGTCGTCGGCCGCAGGAACCCCTTCATTTTGAGCGACGGGGGGAGGTTCTTGGCGACAAACTCAACCAATTCACGGTCTAGAAACGGCACACGCACCTCAACTGACGACGCCATACTCATCTTGTCGTTGTAGGTTAAATTCAGGCTGACCATAAACGCCTTCATGTCCACGTAGAGCATCTGGTTGAGAAACTCGGCATGGCCAGCTCTGTCGAAATGGGCGCGATGGGTTTCTGTGGGGTCCAGTCCCGCCAAATGTTGTGCACCACAGAGCGCGGCGCGACAAGCATCGTCCAGGTAAGTGGCGCTCATGAGAAAGGCATCTACCGGCGGGAGGGATGCACATCGAGTCATTTTTTTCGCAAAGCGCACGACGCCCTTCCATCGACTCCCACGCAGATTTGGCAAAGAGGCAATTACCGGCTCCACGAATCGCCTGCGAGAAAACTCCGGCAGCCTCTGATAAGCCGCTGCCCATCGCGCCGCAATATATTTTCTGTATCCGGCAAAGAGTTCATCTCCGCCGACGCCAGACAACAGGACCGTCACCTTCTCGCGTGCTTGCCGGCATACGAGAAAAGCGGCGATGATGGCCGGATCGGACGTCGGCTCATCCATGTGCCAAATCAATTTGGGAAGCAGGTTCACAACATCGGGCTCAATTACGATTTCCTCGTGACTGCAGCCCAAGCGGTTGGCGAATCGTGCAGCTACTTTCGGGTCGTCGAGCGTGTTTTCGCCAACGCGGTATTTGGGCGGAAAGGTAACAGTGAAGGTGGGCACAGGCTTCCGCGCCTCTTCCGCCATGAAGGCCACGATGCTGCTCGAATCAAGTCCGGCGCTCAGGAACGCTCCTATCGGGACGTCGCTTATCATCTGCCGCTGGACGGAAGCCTTTAACTGCTCGCGCACCGCTTCCGCCAACTCCGGCTCTGAACTGCGATATGAGGCGTTTGCCGCTGGTATCGGCACATCCCAATACTGCTCTATGCGCAGCTGGCCTCCGCGAAACAAGGCATAGTGTCCGGCTGGAAGTTTCTTCACGCCCTCAAAGATCGTGGCCGGGTCGGGAACCCACAAGAACGTGAGATATTGCTGCAGAGCTGCCGGATCTATGCTCGCCGAGGCGCCGGGCAATTGCAGAAGAGCTTTGACCTCGGAAGCAAAGGCCAAGCGCGGCCCGCAATGCGTGTAGTAGAGCGGCTTGACGCCGAAATGATCTCGCGCCATTACGACGGTAGGAACTGACTCGCGTAAATCGCATACGGCGAACGCAAACATGCCGTTCAGGCGATGAAGACAATTAATTCCCTCTACCTCATACAGGCGAAGCAGCACCTCGGTGTCGGTGTTCGAAGCAAACACATGGCCCCTGCTTTGTAGCTCCTGCCGCAGCTCGCGAAAATTGTAGATCTCGCCGTTGTAGGTGACCCACAACGTCCCATCCGGGTTGCTCATCGGCATGTGGCCATCGGATGAGAGGTCAAGAATCGCAAGCCGTCGCGAACCTAGCCCGACCCAGGTTCCGTCAGGAAGATTTTTCTCCCATATGCCGGCATCGTCCGGCCCCCGATGTGCCTGAACGTGCGTCATCTTCAGGAGTGATTCGCGATCACCCCAATTTATGCTGCCGGCAATCCCACACATTCCGTATTACCTTTGATTTCGGAGCTTGATCGTTCGGAATGCTCAGCGAAGTCAGCTGGCCATTCCCGCAGCGGCGCAGGGCTGGCTGGCGGTTACATTTGTCGTGCACCACTGGTTGAGCACGTAGAGTGCCCAGGGACGGGACCATGACGTGTGCCCGGCAAGAAACGAGCTCCAGACCTCGCGCACCGCCCGGCCTTCCAGATAGCTGGCCAATGGCCCCTCATCCCATTTGCGAAACTTCTGCTGCAACTCCTCGCGTAACTCCTCGCGCAGCCACTGCTCGAAAGGCAGGGTAAAACCCCGTTTCGGGCGATGCACAACTTCCGGCGGCAGTAAATCGCGAACCGCCTTGACCAGCAGATATTTCGGGAACCCGGGCCGCAGCTTCTGGCCGGCGGGCAAGCTGAACAGGAATTCCACCAGCTCGTGGTCCAGCAGCGGTACCCTCACCTCCAGCCCGTGCGCCATGCTCATGCAGTCAGTGTCGCGCAACAGGGTGTTCAGCGTGTAATTGCGCAGCTCGAGATAGGAAACGCGGTTTACGTCGTCAAATCCGCGGGCGTGTGCTATGGCGGCGCGGAGTGGCTGCCCGGCCCGCTCCAATATTCCGTTGCCGCCATGCTGCAGCATCTTGCCCTGCTGCTCGGGAACAAAAAGCATTCTCGCCACGGCATAGGGGGAGGCTGTGTCCCCGCCAAAGAGCGTATGGAACTTGCGAGTCCGGTCGCTGGAATCCAATGCTGTCAATCCCTGCCCGATCGCATTGCCTAAACGTCGCGGAACCAGCCGGCGAAGTTTTTCCATGCGTGGAACGCTGCGGAAGGTCTCATAGCCGGCAAATACCTCGTCGCCTCCCAAACCGCTGAGCGCCACTTTGAATCCTGCCCTTCGGGCTTCGCGGGAGACCATAAAGGTGTTAATCCCATCCACGCTGGGCTGGTCCATCGCCCGCAAGGCATGAGGAATAGCCTCGATCACGTCAGCCTGGGTCGCCACAATCTCGCTGTGGTCTGTGCGGAACTTCTGCGCCACCCGGCGCGAAAAATCGGACTCCGTAAAATCCTGTTCCTGAAACACCAGCGAGAAGGTGCCGACGTTCGGGGTTCCCAGCCGGTGCAGGGCGGCGACGATCGCGCTCGAGTCAATTCCCCCGGAAAGGAACACCCCAATCGGCACATCGCTCACACAGCGCAGCGAGACCGCCTCACTCAGCAGTTCAGCCACTTTTTGTTCAGCTTGCGTGGCATCGGCTGAATCCAGCCGGTACGGAGGCCGCAACTCCCAGTATGCGAAATCTTCCATCCCGCTGGTTTTCCACAGCAGGCAATGGCCGGGAGCCAGGGCCGACACACCCTCAATAATGCTCTCCGGCTCGTAAATCGAACCGAAACTCAGGTACTGTGCCAGCGCTACCTCGTTCAACCGGCGCGAGATATGTCCGCTGGCCAGAATCGCCCGCACTTCCGATGCAAACACCATCCCGCCATCGGTCATGGCATAGTAAAGCGGTTTGATTCCCAGCCGGTCGCGCGCCAGGAACAACTGCTGGCGGCCGGCGTCCCAGATGGCAAACGCAAACATCCCGCGGAAGCGCTGCGGACAGGCCGTTCCCCACTGGCCATAAGCCTTCAGAATGACTTCTGTATCGCAGTGGCTGGCGAAGGTTACGCCTTCGCCTTCCAGGCGGCGGCGGATCTCGGCGAAGTTGTAGACCTCGCCGTTGTACACAATCCAATTGCCGCTCTGGGGATCGTGCATGGGCTGGTGGCCCGCCGGCGACAGGTCGAGAATGGCCAGGCGGCGGTTGGCCAGGCCTACCCGCAGTTTCCCGGCGGAGAGCATCTGCAGCCCGGAATCATCAGGGCCCCGGTGAGCAATGGCCTGCGAAGCACTGGCCAGGGCTTCCATGCCCAGGGAACCCGTTCCATCAACGAAACCTGCAATCCCACACATCTAGTGCCACCTCGTTGTGGCCTGCCGCTCTTTCCGGCAGGCATCTCCCCATTTTTCACGCGCAACCCACGGCGGCACCCGATCCCCCACAGCTATAGAGCTTCCCGCGCTTGGAATTCTCGAATGTGTACTGGAATTGAAACGCATTCTAACGCACACTTTGGCAGTTCGCAATCAGCTTTAGGCTATTTTTCTAAATTGGCTTTGAAAGGGTCTGGCCCCGGTCTGTCATCCCGAGCGAGGGTGGGTCGAGCTTGCGAGACAACACCCAAGTCGAGGGACCTTGTGTTTCAACAACGATGAAGATGCCCCCGAGGACATTACCTGGTGGTTTTGAAAGGGCGTAGCTTCAGCCACGCCGTCAAGGGCCGCATCAACATGGGCTTTAGCCTCTGAGGGAATCTGTGGTTTGCGCAGTTGGTGCACTGGGATAGCCCCTAATCAGCTTCTCGTAGGCCCGTCTGCGTAAGAGACGTTCGTGCAGTTGGAACCACTGGAACGCTCGGCTTACGCTGCTTTTCTTCCCATTGCTTTGCCACAACAAACTGCTGGAATATCCCGTGCATCAGGCAAAAATGAAAACCGTGCATGCCGTCTAGAAATCCCAGGCGGAAGAAGTACATGTACAGAAAGAAAAACAAGGCGCGCCCTGGCATATGCGGCCAGATGTAGTGTTTGATGAAGCGCTTGCGCTCGGCCTGATTTCCCCACAGCCTCGGCTTGATCCCGTCCCCCGCTTCCCGCTCCGCTAAGGCGAAGATCCTGGCATTGTGGGTGGAATAGCCATTGTGCTTGGCTATCCAAAAATGCATGTCGCGGTGGCTCTCGTGAATAAGGTCGTGCTGCAGGCGGCCCACACTGCCCCTCACCACCGCGTGCTCGTCAACCGGGCGATCCTCCCATCGCACTTTGTCCCGGCGCACGAGGCGCAGAATCCAAGTGGGATACCATCCGCAATGCCGAATCCACTTCCCATGAAAAATGAGGCGGTACCTCATCCAGAAGCCATCCTTGCCATCACCGTTTGCCCGCACCACGGCGGCTATCTCTGACCGCAAATCGTCCGGCACCCGCTCATCCGCGTCCAAAACCAGTAGCCAATCGTGTTTGAAGTTCAAGTTGTCCAGCGCCCAATTTTTCTGTTGCGCCGGATAGGCAAACTCATGTTGTGCCACCGCCGCGCCGTACTGCCGGGCGATTTCCACCGTGCGGTCCGTGCTGAATGAATCCACCACGTGCACATCGTCGGAAAGACCGGCCACGCTCGCCAGGCATCCCGGCAAGTTCGCCTCTTCGTTATAAGTCAGGATCAGTACAGAAACGGCTGCCATCATGCGGTATTCTCAACCGGCTCTGTCAGAACTTCCGGCGTGCCCGCAAACTGCTCGATAAGCATTTGCGCATGCGAAGACCAGCTGAACTTCTCCACCCGCCGCAGGCCCTCTTCTGCCAGGCGGCGACGCAACTCGGCGTCGTCCATCACCAACCCGATCTGGCGCGCGCAATCCTCATCATCAAATGGCGCAAAGTACATTGCTGCATCGCCACATAACTCACGATTGACGGGCACGTCGGAGGCGATGACGGGGAGGCCGGAGGCCATGGCTTCCAGGAGGGGGTGGCCAAATGATTCCACCACAGAGGGATAGACGAACATATCGGCGCGGGCATAAAGCTGGTCCAATTGAGAGTCCGCCAGGACTCCCGTTAACTCCAACAATCCAAGTGACTTAAGTTGGTCAGCCAGGGAGCGATCCTGGGTGCGGATGGGGTTGGAGATATTTTCCCAGGCTGGGTCGGCGGTGGTGATAAGAAAGGACTTACGTCCGGAGGCGTGGAGACGCAGCAAAGCGCGGAAGAGAGTTCCCAGGTTTTTGTGCTCGGCATAGAGAGAGGTGAAGAGCAAACGAGCTTTGCTTTCAGGAGCATAGGGATGGAATCGTGGGTAAAAGCGGTGCCGGTCCACACCGTAATGAGCCACTTTGTTGGCCCGGAGGGGCAAATGGCGAAGTTCGGAAAGCATAGATTGGGAAGGGGTTAGCACGACGTCCGCGGCGAGGGCGGAACGGCGCGCCAGGAG
>DATEGM010000092.1:0-4372 GCA_035280085.1 Terriglobales bacterium | reverse complement strand
GCGGAGGTCAAACCCGCGCTGCAGCCCTATTACGACGCTATGGCGGTCGCGCTGAATCAGGAGTATTGCGAGCCCGAAGCGGCCTTGCATGAAGGCGATGAGGTAGCGCTGATTCCGCCGGTAAGCGGGGGAAGCGGGAAGGGACCCAATCCCGCGCCGGTGCCGCACAACCGAAAGGCCGCGGGCGGGGGCGCCCGCGCCACAAACATCAAGATAGTTTGGCAGAAGATTGATTCTCAGGGCGTCACCGAGGCTATCAAGCGGCCGGAAGATGGGGCGGTGGCGGTTTTTGAAGGCATTGTGCGCAATCACAGCCGCAACCGGCGCACCCTTTACCTCGACTACGAAGCCTATGAGCCCATGGCACTTAGAAAGCTGGAGGAATTGGCGGAGAAGGCGCTGACGCAGTTCGCGGTGCGGGAAGTCGCCCTTGTGCACCGTCTGGGACGGCTGGAGATCGGTGAAACCAGCGTTTTGATTGTGGTGGCCTCGGCGCACCGGGGGGCCGCTTTCGACGCCTGCCGCTGGCTGATTGATACCCTGAAGAAGACCGTTCCCATCTGGAAAAAGGAGCACTTCGAGGACGGCGCCGTCTGGGCTGACGGCGAGCCCTTTCCGGAGAAGATTCCCCGAGCGGCCGATATTTCCTCGACGGTGCGGAACAAACCTGCATCCAAATGAGACGAATCCCTTGCATTTTGGTCTAGACACGCGCGGAGCTGTCGGTCGTCGGCCTTCGGCTTTCGGCCAGGGTTGGAGTGCAGTAGCCGAAGTCCGATTCGGCGTTTTGACGCTGGCCTGCGTCATCCTGCTGATGCCCTGGAGTGTTGCCCAGCAGACAAGTAATCCCCTGGCACAGATGCCGGAAGCGCAAAAGGCGCGGAAGAGCCCTGCTGATCAGGACCAGTCCTCTCCCATTTTCCGCGTCAACGTAAAGCTGGTGAACGTTTTCGCCACGGTGGTGGACCAGAACGGGGCTCCGGCGGGCGGGCTGACAAAACAGGATTTCACTGTTTATGAGGACGACAAGCCGCAGAAAATTGCCGTATTCAACCGGGAGTCTGGCCTGCCGCTCTCCATTGTGCTGGAGGTAGATACCAGCCTGAGTACGCACAAGGACCTGCAGCTGGAGCTGCAATCGGCGCGCCGCTTCACGCATACCATCCTGCGGCCGGTGGACGCGCTGGCATTATTTCAATTCAGCGAAATTGTGGATGAGCTGACGCCGTTTACCGCCGACCTGCGGCGAATTGATAACGCCATTGATCACGTCCGCCCGGGCGCAGCCACGGCCATGTACGACGCTGTCTACCTGGGGGCGCGCGCGCTGGGCCGGCGGCAGGGCCGCAAGGTGATGGTGGTCATTACCGATGGCGGCGACACGGTGAGCACCACGGATTATTCCCAGGCCCTGCGGGCGGCGCAGGAAGCTGAAGCCATCGTTTACAGCATTATTGTGGTACCGATTGAGGCAGATGCCGGACGCGACACCGGCGGCGAGCACGCACTGATTCAGATTTCGCATGACACCGGCGGCAAGTACTTTTACGCCGAGGGAATCAACCAGCTCGACGAGGCCTTCCACAAGATCAGCGACGAGCTGCGCACGCAGTACCTGCTGGCCTACTACCCCTCGGAACGGGTGACTGATTCCGATTTTCGGCGCATCAAGGTCCTGGTGAACACGCCGGCGGGAAAGGATTGGACGGTGCGGGCGCGAACCGGGTACTACACCAGCAAGGCGGAATAGCAGTTCTCAGTTCTCGGTTCTCAGTTCCCAGAAATTCGCGTTGCTGTGAGGACAAAACTGACTTGGCGGGACCGCAATAGCTGGCCAGACGCCGCTACCAGCGCCTACATGCGGCGCAGGGTGGACCGCAGGCGCTTGGAGAGTTTCTCAATATCCTTCAACTTTTCGTCCAGGTCCTTCGGCCGAGTGCCTTTGGCCAGCTGCCCGACCTCATCGGGGAGAGCACGGGCCAGGGAGGCAAGCTGGTCGGCATCGTGCTGAACCTGGGCGAAGCTCGGTTTCCCCGGTTGGTTCATCGGCGGGGGTATGTTCATTTCGCCTTGCTGTTCAGCTTGTTCAGATTGGCGCAAGCCGGGCGGTATAGGTTTTTGCAGGGTGGCGCTGGAAGTCAGCACCAGCAGCAGGAGACAAATTAGGAGCTTACTCAACAAGCACCTCCGGAAGAGGCGGTGAAGGAAATCTTACTCCGCTTGCCGGCACCGGGGCGGACAACAATCCACCGCGGCGGGCCGTGTAAAATGGTCCCCATGTCATTTCGCGTACCTGGAGTTCCGCATCCCTCAAAGAAAGGCAAGGCGCCGCCGCCGGAGGAGACCTTTGAGGAAGCCGCTTACCTGAAGAGCCTCGGAGAAAAACAGAAGCCGGTGATTATTAAGCTGCTGGACGGCGAAGTGGTGAAAGGCTGGATTGAGTATTACGACAAAAACATGGTTCGGGTGACGCGGGATGGCGCGCCCAATCTGTTCATCTTTAAGCACCAGATCATGTACATCGCGGAAGACGCGGCGCGGCGCAAACCCTGATGCCGGAACGGCCGCAATTCGTGCCCGCCATGGCGGAAATTGCCCGCGAGGCGGGCGCGCTGCTGATGGGCTATTTCCACCGCCGCGTGAAGGTGGAGTACAAGGGCGACGTGGACCTGGTGACGGAGGCGGACCGCGCCTCTGAGGCCCTGATCGCAAAGCGCATTCGCGAGCGCTGGCCCGGGCACAACATCATGGGCGAGGAGGGAACGCGTACCGAGCAGGGCAGCGAGTATCGCTGGTACGTGGACCCGCTCGACGGCACCACCAACTTCGCCCACGGCTACCCGGTTTTTTGCGTTTCCCTGGGGCTGGAGCACAAGGATGAGCGCGTGGCGGCGGTGGTGTTCGATCCCACGCGGGAGGAGATGTTCAGCGCCGAGAAGGGCGGGGGAGCGTTGCTGAACGGGCAGGCGATTCAGGTCTCCAGCATTGGCAATTTGGCGGAGTGCCTGGTGGCCACTGGCTTTCCCAGCCATAAGCGGCACAAGAATCCAAATATCTTCTTTTACCACCAGATAACTTTGAAGACGCACGGCGTGCGGCGCGCAGGCTCGGCGGCGCTCGACCTGTGCGACGTGGCCTGCGGGCGCTTTGACGGCTTTTGGGAATTCAACCTTAACCCATGGGACACCGCCGCCGGGGTGCTCATCGTGCAGGAGGCCGGGGGGCGAGTGAGCCGTTTCGATGGCCAACCCTTCCGCATTGACAGCCGCGAGACGCTGGCCTCCAACGGCCAGGTGCACGAGGCGTTGCTTAGGGAATTCCAGGCCATTCTTCGCGGGGAGGGCCTGGAGGAATTGCCGTCCGTGGCGGAGTACGGGCGAGGAAGAAAATGAAAATTGAGAATGAAGATTGAAGAATGAGAAATGAAAGACCTCTGGCATTGCGATCGGTGCCAGGATTGCGCTGGCGTTAGAGGTTCAAAAGCCGGTCCTTCACTAGCGCTCACCGCGCGGGCGGCTCGCGCTTCTTCAGGATGACAACTCAATCCGTAAGGTGCGTTCTGGCCACGGCTGAAAGCCGCACCCTTCGAAAACCGGCGTAGAATGTAGCTGTTCTCTCAGCCCGCCTTCGGGAGGTGAGCCCATGAGGCGAACCCTGTCCCTGCTGGTCCTAACCGTTGTGGTTCCTGTAGTCAGTGCCCAGGAGAAGCCGGCGCCAGTGCGCATCTGCGTTGGCCTCCTGGAAAACACCTCGCGAAACATTGTCAATCCGGCCTGGGAGCGCGACCAACTGGTGCGCGCGCTGGAGCGCACCAATAAAAGCAAAGAGGTAAAGAAGGGGAAGGCGCCAAAGCTTGAAACGGTGGCGCTGGAGTCGTCAGGTGAAGCGGACACAACGGTGCGTGAAAAGAACTGCGATTATGTGCTGTATACAAACCTGGCTGAGGTTTTTCAGTCCGACCGGCCAGCCGTGAGCGTGCCGCCGCCAGGTGCCATTCAGGTGGGGACGGGTATGGGCGATCCGCGGGCGTATCCGGAGGACTATCACAGCGCAACCGTGAATTACCGGCTGATGCGGCCAGGGAACCTCAAGTCCTGGTCTGAGGGCATGGTGAACGGCGATGCCCAGCTGACGGAAGACATGCTGGTTTCACAGTTGATGGACCAGATTGCGAACCGCGTCGCGGGTGAGATCCGGAAACCGCATACGAGCGCACCGGAGTAGTCGTCCCTAAGGGACTCGGCGCTTTTCATCGCGATCTTCATCCAGGACTTTCGAGTGTGTGTGAGAACGTTCTTTCGCCCCGCTGGGGCTATGAACTTGCTCCACTTTGTACCCCGGACTAACGTCCGGGGCTACATTCTGGTGCCGC
>DATEGM010000091.1:0-8907 GCA_035280085.1 Terriglobales bacterium | reverse complement strand
AAATCCCCTGCTTCTTATCTACTGCGGGCCCCAACCCAAAGCTTAGTCCCATGCAGCCGAGTCCGATCGCAGATACTTGAAGATTGTTTTTTCCCAATTTACGTGTCTGCATGGCTTCTCCTGAATGCGTGCTCAAATGCGTCCCAAGTATAGTCCCACGTTGATCGGAAGGTGTTTCAGTTGGGCGGGTCAGGTTTCCGGTGTTTCCGGGCAAGGGGCAATTGTCATATCACTCTTCATTTCCGTGTAGCCCAACAAGTTACGGCGATGCTTGGGCAACGAGTCTTTCCACGCCCGGCTTCAAAGTTGGCGGGGCCCTACCCGCTCGCCGGGTGCTTTTGAACGGGCAATGCGACCGGGTGTAATATATATTTTTTTTTGAGGAGGGAGGTATGTCGAGTTCTCCACGGTTCGTTTACCAGCAAGGCGATCACGTTTGTACGTTGTACAGCACGCTGGAAGAACAACTGCAGGCCGCCATCGAGTACATCCGCGGAGGGCTAGCCCGGGGCGAGCGCTGCCTGTATGTCTGCTGCGAGCACTCTGTGCAGGAATTTCGGGCCGCGTTGCAGTGCGCGGGCATTGACGTGGACGCCGAAGAAGCCCGCGGGGCCCTGGTGCTGCTGCCTAAATGGGAGGGTCATCTGAAAGGCGGCCGCTTCGATCCCGACAAGATGATTACCATGCTGCATGCCGCCGTCAACGATGCGCTCAGTGCAGGCTTCAAGGGGCTATGCGCTGCCGGCGACATGTCGTGGCTGCTCGATGAGGCGCCTGGCTCGGAGAGGCTTGCCGAGTACGAAGCGCGTTTGAATCATTTTTACAAAGCCAGTCGCGCTCTTGGCTTGTGCCTTTACAATCGTTCCAAACTGCCTCCGGCCACGATTGATCACGGAATCGCTACCCATCCCTACGTGCGAATCGAGGGCCCCCTCTTGTTGGAGAACCCCTTCTACGAGGAACCCGAACTCGCCGCCAAACGCAAGCCTCAGCTTCATGAGGTCGCTCGGAAAACGCGCCACTTCCGGCGCGAGAGAGATGATTCCTCCCCTGCATCCGCAAGCATATAAGGCCCGTTTACTACTGAACGAGTGGATGGTGATATGTCGCGTGACGCTTGCATAACCTCCTTTCAAAAGGGCGATCACATTTGCCTTTTCTATCGCACTCCGGTCGAGCAGTTATCCGCCGCCGGTCCTTTCGTCCAAGTCGGGCTGGAAAGAGGCGAACGGTGTCTTTGTGTGTTGCCGCAATCGGAGCTTGAGGGCCTCCTCGCCTGGCTGAGTAACGCCGGTGTGGATGTGGATGAACGAATCGCCAATGGCGCCCTTGTCCTAGCCAAGCCCGAGGAGGCCTATCTGGCGGGTGGCTCTTTCAACCGTGAGCTGATGCTGAAGTTCCTGGATGCGGGCATGCGCGAGGCCCTTAGGCTGCACTTCACTGGCTTTCGCGGAACCGGCGACCTTAGCTGGGCAGCTCGCGACTCCGGTGCGTGTTCGCAAATGCCGGAATACGAGGCGATGTTGGACCGCTACTATCCCGGCAAGCATTGCCTGGGCATCTGCATGTACGATACTGCTCTTTTCAGCCCCGCCCAACTTGCCAGTATTCAGCAGTCACACCGGCTCGCTCTGGCGGAATCGCCTGAGAACAAACGCAGATTGCGCATTCGCAACGGTCAAGCCTTCGGGGACGTGACCTTCGACCGGCAAATGCCTCGCCTCTTCCATTACACCGTTCAAAAAAATGACTCGAACGAGTTCTTCCACGTGGGTCAAGCGGCAACTTTACCTGCGGCGATCAACTGCGTTAACTCCGCCTTATCCTCGTTGGCCGCAACTCAGTAACCCTTATGGGCGGACTCTGAAGTGTTCGTGGTGTTCCGGTGAGTAGGCTGGGAATGTCGGAGTAAATTTCGCTTCACGGTTGCCCAACAAGTTAAGCCTTCTCCCTTGACACGCCGCGCCCACCCGCGTCAGAGTTGCTAAACCAAATTCACTCAGGTTCCTGCCACTTCTGACGTGCTCCTGTTGTCTAACGCCCTTCGATCCCATTCCCGCGAGGAGACCATGCGCCGCGGCATGCTCATCACCGTCGCCCTGCTTTGCCTGTTCTGGGCGGAGGCGGCTCTGGCACAGCCCACCTGCACCCTGAACGTAAGCCCCGCCTCCGGCGTCGCTCCTCTGAGCGTTACCGCTTCTGGGCTCTGCACTTCTCCCGATAACAGCATCACCCAGGTATTCATAAATTGGGGCGACGGGACCCCGATTACGTTTGTGAACCCGGGCTTCACCGTTACCCACAAATTCAATTCCAGCGGAAGCTTCACCGTAGTCCTGACGGCATTCGATGACTTTGGACAGGGCTCCGCCAGCCAGACCGTCCACGTTTCACCTCCTCTGCAATGCTCGCCGCAAGCTTCGCCGGCAAATGGCAAGGCCCCGTTGGCCGTGACCGTAACCGCCAACTGCACCGATCCCGACGGCACCCCCAGTGTGGTGGTCCAGTTTGGCGATGGCTACTACCAGGGTGGCCCCACCGTAAGCCACACCTATGTTTCCGGCGGCAACTTTAAAGCAGTGGTTACAGCCAAAGACACTTCCGGCAACGGCTACGTGGGAAGTGTTAGCGTGAATGTCAGCGACACGCCCTCGTTGTTTGTCGGAATCAATAACGGCCAGGTGAAGCAGTTCGGCAAGGACGGCTCGCCCCTGGCAACGCTTAACACCAACATGGGTGGCTCGACCACCGGGATGGCGTTCGATGCTTTTTCTGATTTGTACGTGACCGACTTCACGGCCAACGCTGTCAGCAAGTTTCCCGGGTTAGGTCCGGCCGCCGGCTTTGGCTCGGGCTACAACTGCAAGCCAGAATCCATCGTGTTTGACAATGTCGGCAATGCTTATGTGGGCGAAACCGGCTGCAGCCACGCCATCGTCAAGCTGGATCCTTACGGCACCATCACCGCCGTCTATCAGCCTGCAGTCGAGCAGGAGGGCACCGATTGGATTGATCTTTCATCCGACCAGTGCACCCTTTACTACACCTCGCAAGGGCCCTCGGTGCTGCGCTTCAATGTTTGCGACCGGAAGCAGATGCCGCCCCTCACTTCGCAACTGGCTGAAGCTCTGGCTTTGCGCATTCTGCCCGATGGCGGCGTTGTAGTGGCCAATCTGAAGAACATCAAGCGTTTCGACGCCGACGGCAAGTTGCTGCAAACTTATGATGCGCCTGGCGAGGACTGCTGGTCGGCGCTGGCCCTGGACAGCGATGGCGCCTCGTTCTGGGCCACCGACTACTGCACTTCCGACGTGGTGCGTTTCGACCTTGAGAAGGGCGCGCTGATTTCCAAGTTCAATGCCGGCGTGCCGACTTCCAGCGTCTTCGGCATCCAGACTTTTGCGCCGCCTCAAACTACGGCGGCAGGCGCCCTGGTGGCTTCGCCCTTCACGGCCAGCGTTACTCCCGGCCAGGCGGCTTCTTATTCCGCGACCTTCAACCCCGTCGGCGCGGCAGTGGGCCAGGACTTCTCATTCTCCTGTGGAAATCTGCCGGCCGGGGCAAGCTGCACGTTTTCTCCCGCCACTGCTACCGCCCAGGCAGGCGGCGTGACCACAAAGGTGACTATCAATACCAGTACCGGCGCCGCCGCCCTTCTTCAACCGGGCAAGCATCCAGCCCTCTGGTTCGCTTTCCTGCTTCCAATTTTTCCGCTTTTGCTGTTTCCGGCTCAGGGAGGGAGATGGCGGCTTTCTGCCATCTTCCTCGCCCTGCTGCTCTGCGCCACTCTCGTTACTTGCAGCGGAGGTGGAGGCGCCAGCTCCCAAAACTCGCCGCCCCCGGTGAATTCAACCCCGCCTACTCCCAGCAATGGAGCGACGCCCAGCGGCACTTATACCGTCCTGGTGCATGCTATTTCTGGATCGCAGGAAAGCTCGACAACGGTGCAACTTACAGTGCAGTAAGGCTGTGGAAGGTTAGGGCAGGCGGTCGCGATCACGTTTCCGGCGGCCCAGGGCCACGTCCGCTAAGCGCAGGAAGTGCTCTAATCCCGTGTTATCTTTGCCTCCCGTCAGGGGAATTAGGCGCGGACCTTCGTCGCGAGCCGCGGCTGTGTTGGGCGGCAATGCCTTAAGCCGCGGACCCTTGGGCTTGGGAGATGTCGGTTTCCGCTTTTTCACCGGAGTTCAGTTCAGGGCCTGGGGTAGGGCCTACTTTCCGCAATCCCCTCTAAGTTCCAGGACAGTGTACCTTGGCACCCCGCTTTTGCCCACTGTGCAAATCCCCGCGAACACGCATCCGTGGCTAGAATACGGGCGTGGCGGAGCTGAGTGTCTTTATCGGCAAAGGCGGGGTAGGGAAGACCACCGTTTCTTCCGCCTACGCCGTTCTGAGGGCACAGAAGGCCAGGACCCGGGTGCTGCTCATCTCCAGCGATCCGGCCCATTCCCTTGCCGACCTGTTCGGTACGCGCCTGGGCGATCGCCCGCAAGCGGTTGCCCTGCCTGGACGTCGCCGGGTCTGCCTCTGGCAAGTAAATGCGGAAAAGGAATTCCGCGCCTTTATCGGCAAATACAAGGAAGCTCTGCTGGCAACCCTGGAGCGCGGCACCATCTTTTCCCGCCAGGAGATTGAGCCCCTGCTGGATACCGCCCTGCCCGGGCTGGCCGAAATCTCCGCCCTGCTGGCCGTGGAACAAGCCCTCTCCTCCGGCAAGTACGACCACATCGTGCTGGACACTGCGCCCTTTGGTCACACCCTGCGCCTGCTGCAATTGCCCGAGCAGTTCGTCCGCTTCCTCGATTTTCTCGAGATTGCCGGCAGCCGCGACCAGATTCTGGCTGCCCACTTCGGCGGCAAGGTGGAGAGTGGCCCCCAGCGTTTCCTGCGGGACTGGCGGGATATCGTGGAAGCCGTCCGCCAGGCGATCAGTCGTGCTGCCCAAATTTTCCTGGTCACGACCCCGGAAAAGTTTTCTCTGAACGAGGCTCTGCGGGTGACGGAGGCCTTACGGAATTCGTCGCTGCCTGTAGAGATCTCCGCGGTGGTCCTGAACCGGGCGGTGATGCGGGCGGGCAAGTGCGCTCTGTGCCGGCGCCGAGCGGCGCTGACCGCTTCTGCCCAAAAAACCCTGCGCCAGCATTACCCGCGACGCCCCCTGCTTATGGGAGGCGATTGGGGAGCGCCGGTGCAGGGAACCCCCGCCCTAAGCGCTTTCGCAGGGCAGGTGTTCGAGGCCAAGATTAAACGGATCCCGGAAGTTCAGCCTCCACGCCCGCCTGAGCTTCGCCTGCGCCCAGTGCCCTGGCCGCTCCCCGAGTCCAAGCTAACGCTCGTCCTGGGCAAAGGGGGAGTAGGCAAGACCACCATTTCCGCCGGCCTGGGCTTTCGCGGCCGATCTGCCCGCCCTAAGCAACCGGTGACCATCTGCTCGGTGGACCCCGCGCCCTCCCTCGACGATATCTTTCAGCAGGAAGTCGTGAACCAGCCGCTGCCCGTACTGGGCGACCCTCGCTTTACCGCCGCCGAAATGGACTCAGCCGCCGAGTTCGCCGCCTGGGTTCGCGGCATGAAGGACAAGATTGACCAGGCCCTCTCTTCGGAACACTCGGGTATTCATGTGGAGCTCTCCTTTGAGCGTCGCCTTTTTACCGCCTTGCTGGACATCGTCCCTCCCGGCGTAGACGAGGTATTCGCCGTTTTCCGCATCCTTGACTTGCTGGCCGCCGGCGCGCAAACCGTGATTATTGATATGGCGCCTACCGGGCACGCGCTGGAGTTGCTGCGCCTGCCACAGCGCATGCTGCTCTGGTCGCGCCTCCTGTTGAAAACCCTGGCAGCCCACCGTACACTAGCCCTCGCCCAGGATGTGGCCGTGGAAATTGCCGCTTTCGGCCAGCGCGTCCGCGAACTGGCGTCGCTTCTTCAAGACAGTCAAAGCGCGCGGATCTGGACGGTCATGCTCCCCGAGCCGCTTCCGGACCGCGAAACCGAGCGCTTGCGCCAGCAGCTTGCAGGGTTGGGTATGGCCGGGGGGCCGCTGTTGCTCAACCGCGTCCTGTTCCCGGCCGATGTGGCCAATTGCCGCCGTTGCCGGCGCACCCGGCAGTGGCAGCTGGCGACTCTGGCGCGTTTACGGCGTCGCGGCGACTCTGCCGCAATTTACGTTCTGAAGAACTTTGCGGCGGAAATCGCGGGCAAGCGGGGCCTGCGCAGCCTGACCGCACAACTATGGCAACCGCTTTGAAATCGCGCGGCAGCAATCGGGTTCTCTACCTTTACGGAATCACCCGGGAAGGAGACGGAGCCGTTCCCGGCATCACCGGAGTGGATGCCGCCGCCAGCGTGGAAGCCGTGCCCTGCGCCGGCCTGGTGTGCTGGACCAGCCGCGTGGACAAGACAGAATTTGCCGAAAATCTGGCCCGCAACATGGAAAACCTGGAATGGCTTGCCGAGGTCAGTGTCCGTCACCAGCAGGCAGTCGCCGCCATCGCCAACTCTCACGACATTCTGCCGGCGCGCTTTGGAACCGTATTTCGCAGCCCGGCTTCTCTGACCGCTCACGTGGAGAAGAACAGGGTGCTTCTCGCTCACGATTTAAAGCGGATCAGCGGCTGTGAGGAGTGGGGAATCAAGGTATTCGGCTTGCCAGCTCAGCCGCAGGCGGCAGCCGGAGCCAAGTCCGGGCGCGATTATCTGCAGGCCAAGGCCGCCGCTCTGCGCGCGGAAGCGCCTCGTACCACCGATGCTGAAGTGCAGCGGTTCGTGCAGGCCCTGCAGGCAGTGGCGGTGGAAACCGCCGCTGGCGCCGGAGCGATCAGCCGCGGCCAGCGCGGTCTCCATTGGCAGGGCTCCCTGCTGGTGAAGCGTTCACAGCGCGCCAAGCTGCAGCGGCTTGTGACCCGTTTCTCCCGGGACTGGGAAGGGGAGCGGCGCATCGAACTTAGCGGTCCGTGGCCTCCCTATTCATTTGTGTCTCGCAACCAGGAAAAGGAGGCAGGCCGCGCTTGACGGCACGGAACCTGGCCTATGGCCGATAACAATCTGCTGGCGGGGCTGGCCGGGCAGGACGAAGCCTCCCTGCTCGACATCCTCGATCACGTCCTTAACGCGGGAGTGGTCATTCACGGTAGCCTCGTGATTTCCCTAGCTGGCGTGGACTTGGTTTACGTGGGCCTGAACGTCGTGCTCACCTCGGTCGAAACCGCGTTGCGGCACATGCGCCTGGAACAACTGCCTGAACGTGCAGGGCGCCCGTAGCTATGCCTTTGCTGGCCTACTGCATCATGGAAGCGTCGGCGGCCACAGAAGTGCCGTCCACCGGGGTGGCCGGGGCTGGAGTGGAAGAATTGCAGGAGTTCGGCCTGCGCTGTTGTTTTTCCCGCTTCGAGACCGGAGAGCATCTCTCCGGCGTTCCGGCCGTCGAATCCGCTTATGGCTTCCATCAAGTGCTGCAGGCTCTGTTCCGCCAGGCGGCAATTATTCCCTTCCGCTTCCCCACCTTGCTGGAGAGTGTGGACAAGTTGCGGCAGCACCTTCGAGAACAGGCCCCCCAATATGTCGAGGCCCTGTCGCGCCTGCGTCACATGGCGCAGATGGAGATCCACATCGGCACGAATCAGGCCAGGGAGAAAGCTTCCCAGGCTGCGTCGGGGCGTGAGTACCTTCAGCAGCGCCAGGCCCGGGCAGCAGAACTCAAGGCAACCGCCGAAAGGTTCAATCGGGCCACCCGCGCCTGGGTTGTGGAGTGGCGGGAGCGGCAGACGGACGGCGGAATGCGCTGCTATGCGCTGCTCCGTCGCGACGCCGTCAGCGGCTTCCAGCAGGCGGCCCAGGCACTCAGTGAGAGCCAGCCAGGAACTCGCCTGAGCGGCCCCTGGCCACCCGCGGAATTCCTCGAGCTTAAGGATTTTTAATGGATACGCCACGACAGATTTCCCCGGCTGACATCGAAGCTGCCATTTCCAGCCTGAAGCGCCGGCTGGACGAAAGCGGCGCCGCTGGCGGAGCGCAGCGGATTGACTGCTCCCCGGAGAATATCGAGCAGGGGCTGGCCCGTCTGGTCCTGAGCCTCATCGAGTTGCTGCGAAGGCTTCTGGAACGCCAGGCCATCCGCCGCATGGAAGGCGGCTCTCTCAACGACGCGGAAATAGAGAATATGGGAGCGGCGCTCATGACTCTGGAGGCCAAGATTCAAGAATTGGCAGAACACTTTGGCTTGACCCTGGCCGACCTCAACCTCGACCTCGGTCCCCTGGGCAATCTGCTGGAAAAATAAAATAGGCAGATGGAGGCAACGTCCCAGTGTTGCTGCTGAATCTAAGTGCATACTTCGTGTGCTGGGCCGAAGCAGCGGGTGTTGGCGAAGGAACTTTCCAGCCGGTACTTTGGTTTCCCCATTGCAGATTACCCACGCTTGAAAATGTCGCTCCGCGACATTTGACACTGGGCGCAAGCCGCTTTAGGATGCGGGTTTCGTGCCCTCGCCGCCGGTTACTGCTGGGGTGCAAGGTACTCGCGGCAAATCCAACCTATGGAACGCGTGCCAGCTGTCTCCGGAACCACGAACCTGATCGATATTCTCGATCGTGTCCTCGACAAAGGACTGGTTATTGCCGGCGACATTCGCATTTCCCTGGCAAACGTGGAACTGCTCACGATTCGCATTCGGCTGCTGGTCTGTTCCGTGGATAAGGCCGAGCAAATTGGCTTGAACTGGTGGAAATACGATCCCCATTTAACGGCGCCGGCGGAAACGCAGGCGTTGCCGCGGGTCCCCCCGGGGGCAACAACAAGAAATCCTACCCGCGCGCGACGCACGGCCAAACGCACGCGCTAGGCGGAGTTTAGGAGGAACTTCCTCATGGCAGTAGAGCGGGTATCTGGCGGTTCAAGTCTGATTGACGT
>DATEGM010000090.1:0-25331 GCA_035280085.1 Terriglobales bacterium | reverse complement strand
CGGACGTGGTTCGACACCTCTACAGCCGTCCAGTGCCGTACAGGTGAAGATTGGGGACGCGGCGGCTGACCGTGTAGTCGCCCTTGAAATGACTCTGACCTCGCTGGTGCTGACCAGGAGCGACGGTCAACTAGTCAGCGTCCTGCCGGAGGCTCGCCGGATCGAGTTCACGCGGCTGGCAGGCACGGTGGAACCGGTGGCTCTGCTGAATATCCCACAGGGCTCCTACACCGAGGCGGCGCTTTCAGGCAGCAACCTTCATTTGACTTACCTCGACGCCACTGGTGCTGTCGAGGAATACACTCAGGCACGTGACATCACCACCAGCATGGTGCTCAATCCGCAGTTGGGCGTGACCACTAGCAGCGTCATTGATGTAGACCTCAACCTGGGAGCTTCCATCCTCAGCATTGACCCTACCAATGTAGCGCCGCCACAGTTCCGGCCCGTGTACAGCTTCTCGATATCGCCTGTATCCGCGACCAAACAGCAGGAGGAAGAGGGAGCCCTGGAGCACGTAATCGGCGTGGTGACTGCTGCCGACAGTAGCTCCTTCACCATGCAGCTGGGGCAGAACGGTATACTCCTGACGTTCGCCGTCGATGCCAGCACCGCCTTTCAGGACGTTACCCTGACGACTTTGCCCAATATGATTGTCGAAGTGGATGCTGTGACCGCGGCAGATGGAACCTTCTACGCGGAGCGGGTGGCCGGGCTCACCAACACCGGCGGAGCTGTGGTCGAGGGTGTGCTAACCCGCCGCACATTTTTGCCGGATGGATTCGCCAAGCGGATCGCCTACAGGCCGATAGCCCCGCTCGTCGTCCAGGATGGTGTGGGTAACGGCATGGTGGACGCTTTGGTGGGCACACCGGTCACGGTGGACTTCAGTAGCGCCGCCTACGGCGTCAACGGCGAGGGCATGCCCGACGGCTGGGCGTTTAACCTGATCGGCGGACTGGTGTTTAACCCGGCGACCATCATTCCGGGGCAGTCTGTACAGGTCGTGACCGACACCGGCATTACTCCGCTCGAAGGCAGCTATACCATTCCTGCGCGTACCGTGACCTTGCAAGAACAGGCCGCATCGGGGGTCGTAAGCGATTACAGAAATGGCTTTCTGTTTGGCTTGCTGCTCGGTCTCCGAGACACGAAGACGGTGAGCCCGCGCTCGGCGATATCCATGCCTGTGGCTGCCTTCGACCTGCAGTTGCCCGATGAGTCCTATTTGAGACTATTGACCCCGTTCACCTCCGTCACAGTGGGCATCTTTCCTGAGACCAAAGTGAATGGAACCAGCGCCATCTCTGATTTGATGACGGTGCGCGTACGCGGCTGGCTGTTCTATTTCAATGATGAATTGGCTATGGTCGCGGACCGCATTGATTTCGTCAGCGCTCCCGTACCCACAAGTGCGCGAGCGAGCACTCCTCGTCGCTAACTGGCCACTTCGCCTGCCGAGCCTTGCACAGCCCGGCAGGCGTTTCTATTTTACTCGCGTGGATTAACTTCCGACTCGCTTTGCCTGCCATGCTGGCGGGCATAGATTTCCCGCACCCGCTCGACGGTATCGGCCTCCTCACGTGGCTTATCGTCACGGACGCGCAGGATGCGAGGAAAGCGCAGGGCGTAGCCGCTGGCATGACGATCGGAGCGCATGATGGCGTTGAAAGCGACCTCAAGAACGGTGTTGGGCTCCACCTCGAGCCAGAAGCCGTGATCGGCGAGCGTGTGCGCCAGGAACCACTCGGTCATGGCAACAATTTCTTTATCCGTGAGGCCAGAGTAGGCTTTACCGATGTTCACCAGGCGATCACGGTCCCAAACCGCGAACGTGTAGTCGCTGAGCACGCCCACGCGCTTGCCGTGCCCGTATTCTACTGACGTGACCACAACGTCCAGTGTGGCCAGCTCGCGCTTCAGCTTGACCCAGGATTGGCCCCGCCGCCCAGGAGTGTAGGGCGACTCCACGTCCTTGATCATCAGGCCTTCGTTGCCGCGAGCCTGGGCGGCAGCAAACAACTTTTCCAGGTGCTCGGCAGAGTCGGCGCGCAGCGCGGGAGCGCGGAGGACCTCGGCTTGAGTTTTCGATGCCGCCTCCAATGCCGGCTCGAAAGTTAATCGGCCCTGCGGGTTGGCGGTGCGTACGACGGCGGGCCGACGGGTGCGCACAAATATTTCGTCAAGCCGAGAGGCGCGCCGCCGCAGTGGCTGATCAATTAACAACTCTCCGTCAAGGAAGAGAACATCGAAGGCGACGTAGGCCACGGGCACGTTGCGCATCATCGTCTCAGTCACGGTTTTGCGACCCAGGCGCTTCTGCAGCTCGGAGAAGGGGAGCGCATGAGATTCCATGCTCTTCTCCGCCGAGCGATTCCAGGCCACAATTTCGCCGTCGAGGATGAGTTCTCCCGAAAGTTCCGCCAGCGCCTCCGCCAGCTCGGGAAATGATTCGGTTACATCGTCCAGGGTGCGGGAGAACAGCCGCGCCTCACCATCACGGCAGTGAGCCTGCGCCCGAATGCCGTCGTACTTGTCTTCTACCTGCGCGTGCTGGAAAAAGCTGAAAGCCTCCTGCGCGGTTTGTACCGGGCTGGCCAGCATGAACCCGATGGGGTGAAACAGGCGCATACGCGCCTCGGCCAACCGATCGTCAATGGCCAGGCGGCAGGTCTCACCGATATCTCCCAGCATCATGTTGGCGCGCTGCACCGCGCGTACCTCCCGGCCGTACGCCCTGGCGATGCCCTCCTCCACCAGGCTTTCTTTCATGCCGATGCGCAGGTCTCCAGTCATAATTTTGACCAGGTACTTCGCTTCCAGAGGCGTGGCCTGTTCCAGTAGATTGCGAACCAGTTTGAATTTTGCGGCGGCACCACGCGTTGCCGCGATCTGGCGAAAGGCCTGTTCCACCAGTAGGACGTTTAGCGATTGGCGAGTCGACGGCTGATGTGTGGCGGAAAGAACATCGTAAGCGGCCGCACCCAGGTCGCCGTGCCGGCGATAGGCGGCGGTCATGGCGGCGCCGGTTTTGCCGGATAACTCCTGCACCACTTTCCACAACTGCGTGCCACCAGCACCCAGCGTGGTTTCGGTGTAGGCAGGGAAGGGGCGGCCGGAAAGAAACACCACCGACATCGCAGCCTCATCCGTGCTGCGCGAGCGCAGATAGTCAGCCACGATCTGCGTCTTTTCCAGCTTTTTCGTGGTGCGAGCGATGGCCTCGCACGCGGGCGCCAGCAGATACATGCAGTCCGTTTCGATGCTGCAACTTATTGATAGGACGCGGAGACTCTGTCTGCATCAGCTCTTCTCTAGCAATGCCGCCTGGCTGCTGCGGATGTGGGGGCGCTCCAGCAGCTTAAAGCCGGCGTGGGCCGCATCGCGCAGTTCCGCTTCGAACTCCTCGTCTTTAACATGGCCTGCAGGCTCCACCAGCAGCAGGTGGGCGCCTGGCCTGCAGGCGGTGGAAGCTTCTTCAAAGAAGAGGCCGGCGGAAGGCATCTCGTGTACCACTGCGAAGGCAAGGATAAAGTCTACCGCGCCCCGGAAATCAGAAATGCCCATAGAAGCGGCTGGCGCCAAGCGTGCCTCCACTCGTGGTTCCAGGCCAGCCTTCGCTACTCGGCGCTTCAGCTTGCGAATCATCTTCGGCTGAATGTCCACGGCCACTACTCGACCGTTCGGGCCCACCAGCCTAGCCAGAGGAATTGTGAAGAATCCCATGCCGGGCCCCGGCTCCAGCACAGTCATACCTTCCCGGATGAATGGGCTTAGGAGTCTGGCCGGATTCACCTGCAGACGCCGCAGCGGCGAAATCAGAAAATACCCCAGCCACCAGGGGCAGACGCGATGGCCCATGCTGTTCCTCGCAAGAGAGCTGACGTTACCCAGAATATCCAGGCACTGTTTCTCGTTGCCAATCGGCAGTTGGTAATTAGTAGCTGGTAATTGGCAAATCCCTGTCCCGCCGGCGCGCCGACTACCAACTACTGACTACCAGCTACCGTAATCGTGACATTTCAGGCCTTCTGCGCTAGGCTAAAGCTTCCTGAGGCTGTTTCCCCGGGCCATCCGGAGTCATCTAATCACCATGCGATTTCTGAGGCAGATGTTGCGGTTTCTGGTGGCGGTACAACTCCTGCCCGCTCTGGAGAGCGGGGAGGAAACGCTGGTGGGCGGCCAAGCCGTCCTGGAGGGTGTAATGATGCGGTCGCCCCACGCTTGGGGCATCGCGGTGCGCAAGCCCTCGGGCGAAATCACCACCCATACTGAAGCACTGGAGCGCCTCTCAGAAAAGCACAAGTGGATGGGATGGCCGGTGGTGCGTGGCGTCATCACCTTGGGCCATGCCATGACCCTTGGTTTCCGTGCCCTTAAGTTTTCAGCTAACGCAGCCCTGGCGGAGGCGCCCCAGCCGGAGAGCGGTAAGAAGATCGAGTTCAGCGGCTGGCTGGCGGCAGTAAACGTCGCCATTTCGGTCGGTTTCTTCATCTTCATGTACAAATTTCTGCCCCTGGTGGCGGCCACTGAACTGAAGAAGGTGTCGCCCGTGTTCGGCGAGCAGGTGGTCTTCAACGTGGTGGACGGCATTATTCGCATTGCCCTATTCCTGCTTTTTATCTGGGGCACTTCGCTGTGGAAGGACATCCGGCGGGTGTACGAGTACCACGGCGCCGAGCACAAGACGGTATTTGCCTTTGAATCGGGTGACGCGCTCAGCATCCCCGAAGCGCAGAAGTATTCGACGTTTCATCCCCGTTGCGGCACCAGTTTCCTGATGACGGTGATGCTGATCTCCATCGCCTTCTACACCGCCGTGCCGGTTTACACCTTCTGGGCGCGTTTTGCCATCCGTATTGCCCTGCTGCCTTTAATTGCCGGAGTGTCCTACGAGATCATCCGCTTTGCCGCCAAGCATCGCGGCTCGCTGTTTGCCCTTATGACCGCACCCGGCCTCTGGCTGCAACGCATCACCACCCAACCACCCGCCGACGACCAGGTCGAATGCGCCATCGTCGCCCTGAATGAAGCCATGGTGCTGGAGGCGCAAAGGGGTGGCGAGTTGGTGATCGCCTAGCCGCCGGACGCCGCGAACAGTTACACTCTACTCAGGTTCTCCCCCTAGACAGGCGCTCTCGGTGACTCCTACTCAGAGGCGGAGAGCCGATAGCTGAGGGCCGATCTGTCCAAGATTAGAAAATAACTTATGTTTGAGAGATTGGACCAGCTTGAAACCCGCTACCAGGAACTGGAGCGCTCCCTGGCTTCGCCGGAAATCATCTCCGATTCGGCCAAATACCAGAAGACTGCCAAGGCCCACAGCGAACTCACCCCGGTGGTGGAAAAATATCGCGAGTTCAAGGACCTGAAGCGCGGCATCGAGGAAAGCAAGGCCGTGCTGGCCGAGGAAAAGGATGCGGAAATGCGCGCCTACGCCCAGGAGGAACTCTCCAAACTGGAGGCGCGCGCCGTGCAGGTGGAGCAGGAGCTCACGGTCCTGCTGCTGCCCAAGGATCCGAACGACGAGAAGAACATCGTGCTTGAAATCCGCGCTGGCACCGGCGGCGACGAGGCCACGCTCTTCGCCGCGGAAATGTTCCGCATGTACACGCGTTTCGCGGAGACGCAGCGCTGGAAGGTGGAAGTGCTGTCCACCTCCGAGTCGGGCGTAGGCGGGCTGAAGGAAGTGATCGCCATCATCGAGGGCGACCGCGTGTACTCGCGCCTCAAGTATGAGAGCGGCGTGCATCGGGTGCAGCGCGTGCCGCAGACCGAGCAGCAGGGCCGGGTGCACACCTCCGCCGTGACGGTGGCGGTGCTGCCCGAGGCTGAAGATGTGGACATCAAGATCGAAGCCAAGGACCTGCGCATTGATACCTTCTGCTCCTCGGGGCCCGGCGGGCAGTCGGTGAACACCACCTATTCGGCGGTGCGCGTTACTCACATTCCCACCGGCGTGGTGGTGAGCTGCCAGGACGAGAAATCGCAGATCAAGAATCGTGAAAAAGCCATGCGGGTGCTGCGCTCCCGGCTCTACGAGATCGAACTGCAGAAACAACAGGAGCAACTGGCTAAGGAGCGGAGGGCCATGGTAGGCAGCGGTGACCGCAGCGAAAAGATCCGCACCTATAACTTCCCGCAGAACCGTGTTACCGACCACCGTATCGGCCTCACCCTGCATCAACTGGGGGACGTGATGGACGGCAAGCTCCAGCCCATCATTGACGCCCTCGTCACTTACTACCAGGCGGAAAAGCTGAAGCAGGAAACAGCCACGGTGGGGTAAAGCAGTTCGCAGTTTCCGGCTATCAGTTCTCAGGTGTGTAGTTTTAAGTTAGGCCTGCTTCGCCGGCAATTCGGTTTCAAGACCTGAGAACCGGGACCTGGTTCCATGGAACTTCGCCACGCAATTCAACACGCGGAACAGCGGCTGGAAGCCGCCCACGTGGGCTCGCCGCGCATGAACGCCGAACTGCTGGTAATGTTTGTGCTCGGCTGCGATCGCGCCTACCTGTACGCCCACAGCGAACGTGCGCTGACCAAGGACGAGATGGCGCATTACGATGACGCCTTAGGTGAACGCGCCCGCGGAGTGCCGGCGCAGTACATTACCGGTCACCAGGAATTCTGGGGCATGGACCTGATTGTTTCTCCCGCCGTGCTCATTCCCCGGCCGGAGACTGAGCACGTAATTGAAACTGTGCTGGAACTGGCACGCGATGCGCCTCCACACAATATGGTCGACGTGGGTACCGGCTCCGGTTGCATTGCTCTGGCGCTGGCTAAGGAATTCCCTCAGGCCAGGATCCATGCCACCGAAATTTCCGTCGAGGCTCTAGAGATAGCGCGTGCCAATGCGACTCGCCATCAGCTTGAGAATCGGATCCAATTCCACGAGACCGATCTGCTCGCCGGCATGGTGGAGGGTGCGTTCGACTATGTGGTCTCCAACCCACCCTACATTGGCGACTGGGAGGTTGATTCCGTGGAGGCTCAGGTGCGCCGCTTCGAGCCGCGCCTGGCGCTTTTTGCCGGACATAGTGGCCTGGAAGTGTTCGCGCGCCTCATTCCGGGGGCGCGCAAAGTCTTGCAGCCGGGTGGCTGGCTGATAATGGAAATAGGACATTCCGGCCGAGAAAGGGTCTGCGAGCTACTCAAAGGTTGGGAGGAGATTCGGATCACCAACGATCTGCAGGGAATCGCCCGGGTGGTAGCGGCGCGGCGGTAGTAAGTGAGCCCTACGCCGCTCCTGCCACTCTAAACAATTTCATCTGTTCCTCGAATTTCACGCCTTCCAGTTCGAGCAGCCAGCGCTTGGCCGGCAAGCCGCCGCCGTAACCTCCTAGAGTGCGGTCGGAGGAAATCACACGATGGCAGGGCACCACAATCGCTACGGGATTATCATGGTTGGCCATGCCTACGGCTCGGAATCCGCGCGGTTGTCCTACGGCACGGGCGACGTCGGCGTAGGTGCGGGTTTGGCCAGAGGGGATGCTCAGCAGCGCCTGCCAGCAGCGCCGTTGGAAGTCTGTGCCGCGCAGGTCCAGCTCAAAGCTGAACTCGCGCCGGCGACCGGCGAAATATTCTTCCAGCTCGCGGACGTACGGGCGCAATTTACTTACGTTTTCCTTCCATTCGGCGTCGGCAAAATGTCCGTTCTGGCGCGGCAACGAACCACGATCGAACTCCAGCAGTGCCAGACCGCGCTCCGAGGCTGCGAACAATAGCGGGCCCACCGGAGAAGAAGGCATCCGCCAGTAGTGCAATCTTTCCATGAGCATCAGACTAGCACAAGCTTTACCGCAGCCATGCGGATTCTGGACAAGCACCCCGAGACGGGGAGCGACATCTTAGCCTAGAACTCCAGGTGGAGGCGCAGAGAGGGTACGAGCACGGGACCGCGGTCGCGGTTGTAGCCGGGATTAGCGACATGCTGCACTCCCGGCGCCACGTAAACTCCGCGCCACAGGTGGCCGGTGTAATAGGATTCGATGATATTCTCGCGCCCATAGTTGAGCTTGCCATCACCGATCAGAAAACCGTAACCGCCGGCCCTTAGATAATTCTGGTGGTCCCGGGAAATGGCATTGCTTACGAAAGCGAAGCCGGCGCGGTCGAATCGCCGATGCCAAAGGGAGCCATAAGCGCCGAGACCACCCACGAAAGTCTGGTCAACTTCGGTATAGGCGAATGATTCCGTCTTGCCGTTGTTCCATCCAAAACGGCCAAAGGCGGCAAGGTTGCTCGTGAGATGCTGCTCCATGTTGATGCCGAATCCATACTTTCGTGTGATGTGCCAGGGATGATTGGTAATGTCGGGCGCGGGAACGAATCTCTCGTCAAACTGGGCGACCGCCTGGCGATAGATTCCCATGTTGGCGTAGTTGACGAATGCCAGCAGTCGAATCACGCCATCCTTCTTGGGGATCAATCCGCGACGCAGTTCATATTCGAAGTTTTCTGCGTGCGCCTGCCAGGGCTTCCATACCAGGTCAATTCCGTTGGCCACCTTGGGCATTAATGCCTCAGCAAACCGAAGTCCCCAGTTGCCGTCTTCGTAATCGGCAATTACTCCCACGGTGTAACCGCGCGTATCGGCGGCATAGTCATAAGCCCCGTTGTTGTCTACGGCCCAGTTGAGAAACTGGAAGTGTGTGTCTGAGCCAGTGGAGTTCACATCAAAAAAATCCACCATGCTGAACTTACCGACGCGGATCTCCAGGCGCCGCCGCGGAAGTTCGTCGAACAAGGACAGGAAGCTGCGCTGGTTTTCGACTTTGCCTTTGCTCAGCGCGAACACCTTATGCACCATGCCGCGCGCCAGGTATGGCGCTTTGCTCAGCAGTGGATTACGCACAATATCCAGATTCGGAAACCCGGCAATGCCCAGGCCGGTGCTGAGCGCTGCTCCGCCGGCCTCTTCCACATCGACTAGCACCTCGGTGGAATTGTTCAACCGCACTCCCGTGTACAGCGTCAGCAGGCGCGAGGTGGCTTTCTCGTAATTGGGGTCCATGCTGTTCCTGCCGCTATAAGGCGCGTGGAACGGAGGATGTGTCTGAAAGATGAAATTCATCTGGCCGGAGAGCCAGTAGCGCGTGTCATTCAGATGCGGAACCATCGCGGGCAAATTATCGCTATCCTGTCCGGCAGGGGAATCCCCGTTACTTACCGAATCCGGCAATTCGGGACTCGCTGGCGTGTTCTGCTCCGCAACAGCGGGGGTGGGGAAAAGCAACTCTTGACCGGCCAGAGGGCGGCACAGCAGCACGACGATAATCCCAACGGCCATGACCAACGATCTTCTGTCCCACTTTGGCCGGCCGCAGATGAGCTTCTCGTCTTGTGCTGTGATCAGCAAGCTGCTTCTTCCCCTGTTTGTTATCACCGGCCAATTCTACGGTTCAGTCCAGCATCCGATGTTTCAGGTTCATTACATCGCGATAAGGCACCACGCCTAGGATGATGCCGTTTTCATCGGCTACGGGAAGAGCCCTGAAGCCGTATCGGATAAAGGCGTCCGCCGCCTGTTTCATGGTGCTCTGCGGATTCAGGCTGATCACGCGTTCCACCATCAAGTCCCTCAATAGCTCTTCGTCTTCCGCCATGAACAGCTGCTTCATATCAATCACGCCGAGGAGCTTGTTGTTCTCGTCAACGACGTAGAAGTACATGACCACGTCGATGGAGCGAGCCGCCTCCCGAAATCTTCTGCGCGCCTGCTTCACAGTCATCTCCGGGCGGCACTTGATAAACTTGCCGGTGGTGAAGTTAAGAATGTTGATTTCGTGCTTTTCCAGAATTTCCTCAATTTTCGCCACCTGAGCCGGTTCCAGCAGCGCCAGAATCGCCTTCTTCTGGTCGGCAGGAAGGACGGCCAGAATGTCCGCAGCCTGCCCTGTGGTCATTTCGCCAATGAGCTGGGCGACGCGCTCTTTCCGCAATGAAAAGACGATTTCGCGCTGCACCGCTGGGTCAACCTCTTCCAGGGTGTCGGACGCGCGCTGCGTGTCCAGGTCTTCAAGCAGCGTGACCCGCTGGGCGCTGTCCAATTCCTCCAGCATGTCGGCCAGGTCTACCGGGTGAATATCGGCGAGCTTTTCCTTCAAAACGCTGAGGCGCACGTTTCCCTGCAGCGCGCCCAGTTGTTCCGGCAGCGGCTCGATGTACGACCATGGAATCAGCCGCTTCTTGGTCTCAGCCGCGCGCTTATAGAGGTGATCAGCCAAGCCCTTCAGGCCTAACTGGCGCAGCAGGCCATAGTGGCTTATGTCAACATCGCTGACGTAAACTTTGTCGCCGGTGAGAACCAGCCGCATGTCATAGACAACCTCAACTTCGCGGTCTTCGATGTCGAGCACCTTCTTGTCCAGAAGGTAGTCTTTAAGCAAGACTTCGTCGGGCGCCAATTGCCGCACATAGCTCTCGAGGTTTTCGATGTCCACCACCAGCTCGCGCGGATTCAAGGAACGTACATGTCCCACCGGCACCAGCAAAGCGGGTTCACCGAATGGCCGCGCAAGCTGGAAATGGGTGACCTCGGCGAGCTTGCCCCGATCAACCGCGACCACGTCCTTCAGTTTGCCGATTTTGTGGTCATGCAGGAAAGCGCGGGCCCCCAGGAGCTCGGTAAGAAAGAATGATTCTTCCCGCAAATCTCTGGCGTTTTTCATGTAATTCGCATTCAGCTGGTTCATGACGAACCTCTAAGGGTGCAGCATTGTGACAATGAATTTGTAGATCATGATGGCAACCAGGAATAGGAGATACCCGCGTAACAGGCCGAGTGATAAGCTCACCCGGCGCGTCATCTTCATTTGCGGCCGGGCGTATTTCTGGTTGATAGACCGAATTGTGGCCGCCGTTTTCTTCAGAAATGCCATGATTCGCTCCTGTGGAAATTTCACTGCAACATCTTTGGAAATAGAGCGCTGACTCCGTACAGCGTAGACACGACGATGATCATGGCTACGATGCCTACGTTCGCGAAATTCTGTAATCGTGTGTTTTGATAGGGCCCCATGGTCTCCTCGTCGTTGAGCAGCAGGATGAGGAACACCAGCGCGGCCGGCAGCAGCGTTACCGCAATCACCTGTACAAAAAGCGTGATGAGCACCAGGGGGGCGCGCGGAATCAGCACCACCGTGCCCGCCAGGGCCAGATCGAAAAAGTAGTAAGCGTAGAACCATGGCGCTTCCCGTAACTTATTGTTCAGCGAATGGGCCCAGCCGAACACCTCACCAAAGGCCCACGAACTGGCCAGCGAAATACAAATGGCGCCCAGGAACCCGGCATCGAACAGACCAATGGCCAGGAACGCTCCCAAATACTTGTTGATACCCATGAAACGAGCGGCAGCCGTCGCCGCATCGCTTATGTCTTGCCCGGGCAGGAGAGTGGCCGTCAGGATCACGCAACCGGCCGCTACCACCACTGTCAGCAGCGAACCCAGGCCAGTGTCGATCTTCCCCCACAGCATGTCCTTTTCCTGCATCCCCTTGTCCACCACTGCGCTCTGCTGGAAGAAGACCATCCAGGGAGCAATGGTGGTGCCGATGTTGGCCATTAGCAGGAAGAACAGGTCGTTGCTGAAGCCGCCGGGCGGAAGCTGCGGGATGAAGCTGCCGTGCAGGATCTTGCCTACCGGCGGATTGATCATGATGGCCGCCGGAATGTAGATGAGATTCAGCCCGCAAAACACCAGCGCCAGCTTCTCCCAGGTCCAGTAGCGACCCTGGAGAACCATGGTAGCCATGATGATCCAACTAATGATCACGGTCACGACGACGGGCACGCCAAAAATGCTCAAAGCGGCCGTCATGCCGATAAATTCGGTGATCATGGTCAGCCAGTCCACCAGCACCAGGTCAAGCAGCGAGAACCAGCCCCAAAAAGCGCCAAAGGAATGAAAAATGGCCTCAGCATGGCCACGCTTGGTCACAGCGCCCAAGCGTACCGTCATCTCCTGCACGTAGTAGGCTACTGGGCCGAGCAGTATCAGGAACCAGATGAGATGAAAACTGTACTTCGCGCCCGTCACCGTGTAGGTGGTGATTCCACCAGCGTCGTTGTCGGCCACCATCACGATAATGCCGGGTCCGGCAATCAACAGATACAACTTGATCACCTTCAAAAATTTCTTATAACGGTAATAGAGCTTGGCAAAAATGTTCACGGCAGGTTCTCCGGGCTTGCTGCTGACTCTAGTCTGCTATCCTGAATTTCATTTCCTCCCACGCTTGATCAGTGCCGCCGCTGCGGCGATTACAAACGGCACCAATGCTATAACCACTAAAATCGCGTACACATCGCTCATAAATTCACCTGAGCGGCGACACGTCTGCCGTACTAATTCAGGGCGGAGGTCGGGTGGGCTTTCGCCCCTGAAGGGGCAAAGGCCTCACCTGGCCTGCAGTGGGCGGAAGAAGGAGAGGTGAGGCGAGAGGGAGGTCCTATCGTTTCACATCAGCCACTTACGCCGTATGTTGCCCCAGGTACTTGGGGACTGCCTTCCTGTGGTGACCCCTGCATATACCTTTCTGGTGGGCAAGTTAAAGGGCTTGGAAGCCAGGAAGAAGTTCCTGGCTCTTAGGGAGAGAAAGGATATCGGAATCGCCGCGGTTGCCGCATGGACAGCTACCCGCGAAACCAGTTTTCTTTCCCCACTCGTCCAAGCTTCAGCACCGCGCACCGTAAGGGCCTGCCGACCCCAGCCACGTTAGGAAAACCCTTAGTCCGGGAGTTCCTGTTCTACCGCTGCTTCCAGAGTCTTTCGACGCCGTTGGGCAGTGGCCTGTGTGTTGCGCGGGAGCCTCGCCTACCGAGGATCCATGCTACTGCGCAAACATCCAAAAGGATGTTCCAAAAACTTCACCAACTCCTGAGATGGTTATTGCCAGCAAAAAGATTCAGCCGAGTGCAGGTTTTTTGCTTTTGCTTCGGCAAGTTCCCATTGATGCTTTTCTGCCTATAGTCTAGGGGGGTATACTATGTCAAGGAAAATATGGCACACATTCTGCAGGACCAGGAAAAGCTGATTCAACGAGTGCGGCGCATCCGCGGCCAGGTGGAAGCCCTGGAGCGCTCCATTGCCACCCAGCAGGACTGCTCCGAAGTACTGCAGCTCATAACCTCAGCCCGCGGCGCCATGAACGGCTTAATGGCGGAGGTGCTGGAGGGCCATATCCGCTATCACGTGGTCAACCCCAAAGAAAAAGCCAGCTCGGAACGCGTGAAGGCGGCCGAGGAGCTGATTGAGATCGTGCGCTCTTATCTGAGCTGAGCGGCTCGAATTTCCCTTTGCCGTTTTCTTCTTAGCAGTGATGCGGGTCACAAATGGAAGTGGCCGGGGTTGCTATAGTAACTGGCTGGGAGGAAAACGTGGGGCGTAACACGGAAAAATCGCGCAAACTGCAGAAGCGGGCCGAGGCTGTGATTCCGGGCGGAGTGGATTCCCCGGTGCGGGCCTTCCGGGCGGTGGGAGGCGATCCTCCCTTCATTGTGCGGGGCCAGGGCTCGCGTATCTGGGACGCCGACGGCAATGAATACATTGAGTACCTGGGTTCTTGGGGACCGCTCATTCTCGGCCATGCCGCGCCGGAGGTGGTCGAGGCGGTCATCGAGGCAGCGCGAAAGGGCACCAGTTTCGGAGCCTCCAATCCGCTTGAGCCGGAACTGGCGGAAGTGGTGCTCTCTGCGTTTCCGCGCATGGAGAAGGTGCGCTTCGTGAATTCCGGCACTGAAGCTACGATGTCGGCGATCCGCCTGGCCCGCGCCTACACCAAACGCAAGTACGTGCTGAAATTCGAAGGCTGCTATCACGGGCACGCCGACGCGCTGCTGGTGAAGGCAGGTTCGGGCGTAGCTACGCTGGGAATCCCGGGCTCAGCGGGCGTGCCCGAGGAATTTACGCAGTTCACGCTGGCTTTGCCCTTCAATGACGCTGATGCGGTGGATCAGGCGTTCAAGAAGTTCAAAGGGCAGATTGCCTGCGTCATTGTGGAGCCGGTTGTGGGCAACATGGGGTGTGTTCCTCCTGCAAAAGGCTACCTGGACGCCCTGCGCTACATCACCTCGCGAGATAACGCGCTGCTCATTTTCGACGAGGTCATGACCGGCTTCCGCCTGGCCTTTGGCGGGGCACAGGAGGTATTTGGCACGGCGCCCGACATGACCACGCTGGGCAAAATTATCGGCGGTGGCCTGCCGGTGGGCGCTTATGCCGGGCCGGCGGAGATCATGGACCTCGTGGCCCCCCTCGGCCCGGTTTATCAAGCGGGCACGCTCTCAGGCAATCCCCTGGCCATGGCGGCGGGCCTGGCTACGGTGTGCTACCTGCGGGACAACCGGGAAGTTTACGGCCTTATGGAGCGGGCTGCCGCCACCCTGGTGACCATGGTGGCCGAGGCGGCAAGGGAGGCGGGAGTGTCTATCACGTACAACCGCGTCGGCTCCATGTTTACCTGGTTCTTCACTCCAGGACAGGTGACCAATTGGGCGAGTGCCTCGAAGAGCGATACCGCAGCGTTCGGGCGCTTCCATCGCGCCATGTTGGAAGCGGGAGTGTACCTGCCGCCCTCGCAGTATGAGGCGGCGTTCCTCAGCGCCGCCCACACCGATGAAGACCTGCGCCAAACCGTGGCGGCGGCTCGAGAGGCGTTCGCCGTGGTGGAAGCAAAATAGTTGACAATGCTGGACCGGGATCGTCTGCCTGGAAGCAAGCCAGAAGAATCTGATGGCGGTCTGTTTCCATTGTGGGCAATGCTCCCAATTCAACAGCCTAGCACCTTCGTAAGTCCCTCAAGTTATCCCTCCCGTATTCACTCCGCCTTATAAGAGAGAAAGGCGAGAACCTCGCCGCGGGTGGTGATATGCAGTCTGAGGGATCCCTTCTCGAGCACAAACCGGCACAAAGCCTTGTTTCTCCGGCACCGGTGAACCCGGCAGTGCCCACTGGCAGCCAGGTCCCGCGCGGACCGGAACGGCGCGAGCGCACACGCGTGTCTTCCAAGCTTCCCCTGACGGTGAAATTCGGTGGCATCTACGAGAGCGCGACCGAAGCCACGAACCTTAGTGCTCGAGGCATGTTCTTTGCCCTCCAGCAACGGCTGGAGGTGGGAACAGCTATCGAATTGGTCTTCCGCTTGCCCCGGCATGTGATTGGAGTAGATGGCGTCTGGCTGCGCTGCCCGGCAGAGATAGTGCGGGTGCAGGAAGGGGTGCCGGAGGGCAAATTTGGCTTTGCCGCGAAAATCAAGAGTTACGAGATATTTGTAGGGTGAGCTGAACAAACCAATGAGTGATGAATGAAGATGAAACAATGAAAAGCTCGCGCTTCGGCACTTTCATTTGTCATTCTCAGTTCTTCATTCAACAATTATCTTCATCATCTCCGGTACAGTCACGAACGTGAACCCCTGGTCATGGCAGCGCTGGATAACCTGCTCCGCCGCACTCACCGTGAAGGAGCGATCCACCCCTAGATAACGGTGGCCGCCATCGTGCAGCAGAATGACCTCGCCGCCCTCCAGGCTGCCCATCACCTTGTTTTCGATCTGGGCAGCCGATTTGGCCTCCCAGTCCCAGCCGCTGACGCTCCATAACACCGGCACTAGGCCGCAACGGCGCACAGTGCGCAAGGCCTGGGGCGTGCGGCCCCCATAAGGCGGCCGGAACAGGTTGGAGTGACCGCCAACCGCCTGCTGCAGCGCCTCAGCACAGCGCCGGACCTGGTTTTCTACTTCGCGCGGGCCTGCAAAAATCAGATTCGGATGGTCGTAAGTATGGTTCCCGATGACATGGCCTGCGGCGGCAATCTGGCGTGCAATGTCGGGCCGCTGAGCTACAAAACGGCCAATTAGAAAGAAGGTGGCGCGAATCTGGTGGCGGTCCAGGACCTCCAGCAGGCGTGGCGTCCAGGGATCGTTCGGGCCATCGTCGAAGGTGAGCGCCAATTGGCGCGAGCCCTCGCCGGCTCCAATGAAGGTTTGGCCAAAAAGCTGGGAGCGCGGCGCCATAGTGTTGTAGCCGGCGCCGGCGGCCAGGGTGGCCACTCCGGCGGCGGCGAGAAAGCCGAGCATGGCAGGATTGTAAATGGTGGGCACGGGAAATGGGCTGGCTGTGCTAGGCTGCACCTGCAAAGGCGTCCGTTCCATGCCGTTCGGCTGGCAGGGTGCTTTTCTGCCAATTGTCAGACGGCCCGATGCGAGATATGCTGCCAAACGACCTGCAAAATCTGCTGAACCATGGCTAAACTCTTCGAGCTTCCCCGATATATTGCGGTCGAAGGTCCGATTCGGGTGGGCAAGAGCACGCTGGCGCGAATCCTGGCTGAGCGCCTGAACGCGCAGCGGGTGGTAGAACCCGACGAGAATCCTTTTCTTAAGGCGTTTTATGACGGCGAGCCGGGAGCCGCCTTCCAGGCACAGTTTGCCTTTCTTGCGCGCCGCTTCGAACAGCTAAAGGTACTAGACGTTGGCGCTCGCTCCAACAAGACCGTGGTCGCCGACTACATCTTCGAAAAGGACAAGCTGTTTGCCTACCTCAACCTTAGTGACGTAGAGTTGGACACCTACAACCGTTACTACAACTACTTCCGTGAGCAATTGCCCACCCCAGACCTGGTGATCTACCTGCAGGCCTCCCCCGAGGTGTTGCGCAAGCGGCTGAAGAAAAAGAGCGTGGCGGCGGAGAAGGGAATCAGCCTGGATTACCTGGAGGCGGTGGCCAAGGCTTATGAACACTTCTTTTTTCATTACACCGCGTCTGACCTGCTGATCGTCAACACCTCCGACATTGACTTTGTGGACCGTAATGAAGACCTGCAGGAGCTTCTGCGCAAGGTATCCGAGCCCATCAAAGGCACGCAGTACTTCCTTCCCCTGGGCTCGGAAGCAGCCAGCGCGTAAAAGACCCGGTGCACGGGGAACTTATAACAGACGTTTAGGGCAAGTGATCCAGATAGCACACCTCATTGGTGGGCTGCGCGGGCGGTGTGGGCGGCGTGAGCCAGTCGGGATGGCTGAAATCAAAGAACTCGGTCATGTCGGACTGGTTGGCATCGCGCAGAGTGAGGCTGCGCAAGTGAAAGCGGGTTTCGATGAACTTCAGCATGGCGGTGGAATCCATCACCGAATGCGAGACAAAGCCCTTGCGGGCATAAGGAGAAACCACAAACATGGGCACGCGGTAACCAGTGGAGGTAAAGTCGCACGTGCGTCCCCCGCCGGTGGTGGTGCAGATGTCGCCCGGTTGCAGGTCCTGAGGCGGGATGCCGTCTGGGTTAACTGCCGCTTGAGGCGGTACGTGGTCATAAAAGCCGCCGCCTTCATCCGTGGTCCAGATAAACGCCGAGTGCGCCCACGACGAACTGCCCATCAGCGCATTGATGAAGCTGGAGACGTACGCCGCGCCGGCCTGGACGGAAGGGCCGGGGGCGTTTGGATTCTCTCCCGGGTGTTCGTCCAGTCCGCTAAAGTAGCCGCTTTCGATCAACGCTACCTGTGGCAGGCTGTTGTTTTTCACATCGCTGAGATACTGCGCTGCCGGCACCACGTTCTGGGAATACTTCTTCCCGGCGGCGAACATGCTGATATAGCTGCCCTGCAACAACGAGCCGTTCACCTTGTCGGTAACATAAATCTTCCACGACACGCCCGCTGTCTGCAATTCATCAAAAATCGTCGGGTTGCTCAGCACCGTGCCCGTGCCTAGTGGATACACGTGTCCCGCCGAAGTGGCCGAAAGAATGTACATGCGGTTGGGCTGCGTACGGGTCATTACCGGCGAGAACCAGCGGTCGGAAGTGGCAAAGTACGTGGCCATGAAGTAGTAGAAAGGCAGATCTGTCTGGTCGTAATAGCCCATAACCCGCCGGCCCTCCACGTCGTGATAGTGCAACGCCTGGGCATCCTTGGCCGCGGTCTGCGCGAATCCGTCCAGAGTAGCGTCATTGGACGTGGGGTCCTGCCGGTTGAAGTCCACATGGCTCTCATTCCAGGAGGGACTGGGGTTTTCGACACAGCTGGTAAGCAGGTGGAAAGCGGCCACCGCGCCGGCGGCAGACGGGTTGGAGGCATTGGCCGGGGTGCCATCTACGTCGCCGGGAAAACCGTTGGCGAGGCGATAGGCATTGAGGTGCCCGAAGTAGTGGTCGAAGGAGCGGTTCTCCTGGACCATGATCACAATGTGGTTAATGGCGGCGTCCAGGGCAGGATTGTCGGCTGGCGCCGGCTGGCTGATGCCTACCAGTCCCTGGCAGCCGTTGAGCGTCGCCACGGTGAGGAGTGTTAGCGAAAAGGCAAGGAGCTTGCGCAGGCCCAAGGCAGTCCGGTTCTTCATCATGTCCGTCAACCTGAGATGTTGGATTGCGAGGCACTGTTGGCCGAGGCGTTAAAGCCCTTGTTCTGCTCCTATTCCACGGCTGCAAAGGCGTTGACGCTTCGCCCGCGTACAAAATCAGGACCCATACGGGCCCTAGAACGGGCTGACCAGTTCTGCGGATACCTCAGTCAAGTGGGCTGCATTAGGTCTAAAATCTCGGAAGTACTACGGTCTTTCGTGTAATACGTTTCTCACCCATCCAGACCTACAATCCAGCAGCTACTTACAAGCGAACTAAGCCCGGGCAAGCCTGCCGGAGCACAAGCCGTTTTCCCCCGGAACGGTTTTTTGGAGGAAACCTGTGCGCCGAACGCTCACTTGTCTGCTGGTGTCTTTCTTTTGCCAGCTCTCATACTTTTCTTTCGCGACCACTGCCATTCGCCCCACCACTACGCTGGCGTCTCAAACGAGCAATAACACCAGCGCAGCCAACAGTTTTTCCAGCCAGTCCAATGGCAATCTTGGCGCGGGAAACGTCAGCAAGGTAGACGTCCACTCTTTGCTCTATCCCGGCGCGAACACCAAAATTTACGCCCATTTGGTGCCTTGGTTCGGAGGGTCCAACCACATGAACGTGGGCTACTCCTCCACCGACCCCAGCCAGGTGCACCGGCAGGTAGAGGACATGATCAGCCGGGGTATTGATGGTGTGATCATTGACTGGTACGGTCCGGGTTCGAATGAGGATATGGCCACCAAGCTGATCATGGCGGAGGCGGAAAAGCATGCCGGCTTCAGTTTTGCCGTCATGGTGGACAAGGGCGCAATTCCACGGGCAGGGTGCGGCAGCTGCAGCGCCCAGCAGGCGCTCATCAACGAACTGAACTATATTGCAGGCGCCTATTATGGTTCACCCGCGTACATACGCTGGAACGGGCGGCCGATGGTCACCAATTTCGACCTCGATGTCCACTACTCCATTGACTGGAATGCGGTGCGCAGCGCCGCGCCGGGAAGCCCGGCCTTCATTTTCCAGCATGCCGGCGGGTTCACTCACGTACAGAGCAGCGGCAGCTATTCCTGGGTCATCCTGAGCAACGATTTCGGCATGTCGTACCTGTCAAATTTTTACGATGCCGGGCTGGCACACGCCTCTGAGGACGCTTATGGCGGCGCCTACAAGGGTTTTAACGATAGCCTTGCTTCCTGGGGCTCGGGGCGGGTGATGAGCCAGCAGTGCGGACAGACCTGGCTGCAGACCTTCAACAAAATCAATGGCATATACAACTCGTCCCGCCAATTGGACGCTCTGCAACTTGTCACCTGGAATGATTATGAGGAAGGAACGGAGATCGAAACGGGCATTGATAATTGCGTAAACATCTCCGCTTCGCTCTCCAGCAGAACCCTGAAGTGGTCGGTGAGCGGCAATGAGAACACAGTTGACCACTATGTGGTTTTCATTTCGACAGATGGCCAGCACTTGATGGAACTGAGCCAGGCTGGAGTGGGCAACCACTCCATCAATTTAGACTCTTATTCGCTCGCGGCGGGCACTTACACGCTTTACGTGCAGGCGGTAGGCAAGCCGGTGTTCCGTAACCACGTATCAGGAGCGGTGAAGTACACGGTGAGCGCTTCCAGCGGCGCATCCTCTGCCGGCATAGCACTGGTCGCTTCGCCTTCCACCCTGACCTTATCGTCCGGGCAGAACGCAAGTGTTCAAGTGACAGTGACCGCTACCGCAGGAAGCGTGGGTGCCGTTTCCCTGGCTTGCTCCAACTTGCCTGCTGGCGCCAGTTGCGCGTTTGCGCCTGCCTCTGTTAGTCCGGGAACGGGCACCGCAGCCGCAACCTTGACCATCACCCAAGGACAGCTCTCCGCCTCGGCCCGGCAACCGCAAGCGGTCTTGGCGTTGTGGTTGCCGCTGCTTGGCTTCCCCGCGATGTTTCTGCTTGAGGGTAGCGAATTGCGCAGGCGCGCCTTGGCCGCTATGGCCGGGGTGTTGCTGCTATTGGCCTGCTCCTGCGGCGGAGGCTCCTCACCCGCTTCTCCGAGCAGTGCCAGCCACGCTGCACCCCAAGGCAGTTATGCGGTGGTGATCAGCGGCAGTTCTTCCTCGGCCCAGAATTCGACTACGGTGATGCTGAAAATCCAGTAAGCGGTTGAAGTTTAAGGGCGGCCGGAATGCTTCCAGCCGCCCTTCTTTTTACGCAGAGTCAGAATGTGACGGGTGAAGAGATGTGGTTGATCATGCTGGGCTTGCCCACCGCTTGCACGTAGACTTTGACCCCTCTGCCGGAGCTGATATTGGCGGAAGAGAGATCGGCGGAATGTGTTCCCATCGCCACGTCGGTAAGGTGTTCGAAGTTCTGGCCGTCGCTGCTGCTCCAAACCGCGTAGTGATCCACGGTGTCCTCATTGCCGCTGACCTGCCACACAACCGAACTGCCCGCTGCCTTGGCCGAAACGCTGACGCAATTGTCAATGCCAGTTTCAATCTCGGTGCCTTCTTCGTAGTCGTTCCAGGTAACTAACTGCACCCCATTCAGGCGCGGGTTGCCGCCGTAGTATTTGCCGATCTCATCGAGGGTGGCCAGCCAAGTCTGGCCGCAGTTCTGGTTCATCAACCGGTGTGTGCCCCACCCCGACTGGCTGTCGTTGAATCCTTTGTAGCTGCTGCCGACGACGGCATCTTTGCCGTGTTCCAATCCGGCAGCGTAGAAGGAATCCAGGTACGACTGGCCCCAATCATTTGCGTCGGCGGTGTTGATGTTGACCCAGCTGAAGCCGCCGTTAGTCTGCGGCGCCTGGAAACCTAGGTCGTTACGGAAAATGAATACGGGGTTGCCGTGCGCCTTGGCTCGTACCCTGTTCCAATCAACCGGAAATTGTTCCAAACCAAAAAAGAAAATGGCGGGATGGCCGCTAACCTGGATGTAGGCGGAGGATTGAGCATAGTGGCTGATCGCATAATTCACGTCATTGATCACCTGATCTGTCACATTGCAACCAGGCTTCTGGGCGCATAGCTGGGGCCCGCCCCCTGCATCCTCCATGATGGCAAACTGAAACCCGGCGCGGTCCTGTGCATCCTGCATAATCGCGCTTGCAGCGGAATCTTCGTGCGCGTGGCTGGCGTCGGTGCCGTACCAATCAATGATGGCACCCCGGATGCCTCGGCTTTGCATGTCATCGAGTTGCTTGTGGACCTGATTCGGGTTAGCGGAGTCATAACCCACGTTCATGTGGTTGGATTGACCAAACCACACCATCAAATGGGCCCAGATCGGGATGGTGGACGGAATCTTGAGCGCACTGCGGATGGAGACTTTGCTCACATTACTTGCCCCCGCGTTCCCATTCTGCTGGGCCTCAAATGAATCCGCGGCGCTGGTGTTATTGGCCAGGGAACTCTGCGAGGGGCTGTTCGGGTTCGTTTGCACAACGGACGACCCTCGAGGAGACATGGACCCACCGCCGCAAGCTGCTAATCCCATTGCCAGCGCTGCCAGCAGCAGCACACTACCTCTGTGAAAATTGGACACGTCTCCCCCCTCTCGGGCTGCTTGTGTTTCGGGGGAAACGAAGGCCCTGCGAACCTCAGGAATTGCCCGGCTTTGCCCGGCCGGATGTGTACTTAGCTTGAATTAACGTTATGGTAAACACCGGCTGCGGCTCTGCCAGTCGGCCAAAGACAGGATTTATAAGCGGCTTTTACCTTAGGGAAGTCAGGAATGGACCTTAGGAAGATGAAGTATCAAGCCAGGCTGACGAAAGGATTCTGAGGCCTGAAAGTAGGTCCCTACATCCAGGGAGCGTTGCGTGCCGAAACTGCGCGAGCCAAAGCCGACCGAGTGGAAACCCATGACGGAATGCGGCGGAAACGGCGCAATGGCTCCAGGGCCCGGGTGCGCTGGTGAACATCAAAAGCGCGCAGATACTGGCGCACGATCTGGGGCATGGTCATGCGCATGGCGGAGGAGAAGTTTTGTTCCGCCATTTGTTGCTGGCGGTCCGGTGATTCCAGCAAATCAATGATTTCTCCTGCCAGGCTCTCCATATTGCCGGTCTCATAGAAGGAAATGGCCAGATCTTCGTTCTCGGCCATCTCACGGAAATCCGGAATATCCGCGCAGATGATGGGCAAGCCGAAAGCCGCGGCCAGATGCGCGACTCCGCTGGAGCCGGCGGCCGACGAATAGGGCATGACCGCAACCGTGGCGGTCTGGAAAAGCTCCGGGATTTTATCTTCCGCTACATACCCCGTAAAAACGATCTGCCGGTTGTGCCGGTACTTCTGAGCCACGGAGGCCACATAACCTGGCGTTTTGGGATGGTCCCCGCCGGCGATCACCAACTGCGCGCTAGGCACCCGCGCCGACACAAGGTCAAAGACCTCAAGAATCTGCTCCAGGCGTTTGTAGGTTCCCCATTTACCAAAGGCCAAAACCCGGTGCAGGGGATTACCACGGCGGCTGAAGTCCGGGTACTCCGGACGGCTGGAAAGAATGCCATGCATGCGCACATGAACATTGGCACCGCGGTACTTCTCGCGCAAGGTGCGGCGATATGCCGGCAGGAGAACGGAGATAGAATTCGACATCAGTACCAGCCGCGTCGCCAGATAGCCGGCAGCCCGGTACACCCGAGGGAAGCGCACCCCCGCATCTTTCATGGAAATGTAATCAATCACCTGGTGCAGGGTGACGTGAGTGTAATAACCATTAAGCCGCATGAGCGCGGGGATGCATATGCCAGCGAAGGCGGCCGCCGGACGATCGCCGTAGCTGGAAAATCCCAGGTTGAACCACACCACGTCGGGCTTCAGTTCGCGGATTTGAGCCAGAACCCGCTTGGCATTAGAAAGCGTGTTGAAACGCCAGCAGCGGATTACGCTGTAATCTTCAAGCTCCGGCTGGGGCGTTTCCAGTTCGTCGGCCAGAATGGTCAGGCTGAGCAGTGGGTTCTGCTGCAGCTCACGTGCGATGTGAAAACCATATTCGGCCAGTCCCCGATGACTGGGCGGAAAAGTTGTGACCAGGCAGATTTTCATCAGGAGCCCAACTTAAAAAGCGAATCCAGGGACAATCGCCCCAGCAGAGAAAAATAGTCGAGCGCCACTTTCAGGCTGGCCTTGCTCTTGCCCGCGTAGCGCAGGCCGAACATAAACGGAATTTCCGCCGCCGAGCGAATCCGTCCTCGCACCAGGATTTCCAGCAGGATCTTGAACCCTTGCGAGTGCAGGGGAATGCCGGCGATGCAGCTGCGCCGCACCACAAAGAATCCGGACAGCGGGTCCTTGATGCGTATGTTTCGTTTTTGTAGCGGGATGGTCACCCAGGTGCCCAGCAGCGACACCAGGCGGCGGGCTGGATTCCAGCCCTTCACCGCGTCCTCGGCGACATACCGGCTGGCAACGGCGATGTCGTACCCCTGCTGAATGGCCTTTACCAGCTCGGGCAGCAGCTCTGGTGGGTGCTGCAGGTCGGCGTCCATTACTGCCAGCAGCTCCGCGTCGGTATGCTGCCAACCAGAAATGACAGCGCCCGCCAAGCCGCGCTCTCCACGGCGCACCAGCAACTTGACCCGCGGATCCTGCGCCGCTATTTCCTGCACCACTTGCGCCGTCCCGTCGCGGCTGTCGTCATCCACGACGGTGATGTCGTAAGCAACACCGAGAGTATCAAGGCTGGCCCGCACTCGCTGTAAGGCTGCGGCAATATTGCCAGCTTCATTCAAGGTGGGGATAACCAGGCCCAGTTTGTCCGACAGCTCCATAATGCAGTACCCGTGACTCGCTCGCTTTCCGATACTTAGGATGGAGGGAAGGGGAGTGGATGTTGGCTGGAGTTGCTGCGGAAAATTGTCAGCGTTAGTGAACCAGAGTAGCTGGATTCTGATTTATGTATTCCAGCTCGCTTCAGTTGGAAAAATTTACTCCGGCGGCGCCAGAGCTCGCCGTCTCCCACCCGTGGGTACGCCTTGCCGCCATTTCTTGAAAGAGCTTACGGACCTCTTCACCCGCTTGCTCCACTGGGAGCGGAGGAACCACGGCCATTCCAACTATCTTCGCCAATTCCAGATAAGTTTGACGGCAGCGGCGAGAGAATTCCAGAGGATACTCCGGCTTACGCGCGCAGGCCTCCTCGGGATCGGCGTCAATCAGGTAACTCAAATCGGGACGGGGAGCGAGGACGCAGGCAAAGCGCAAAAAAAACCGTGCCAAACCCATTTGCAGCGGTAAATTGGCCAGCTCGTCGTATAGGTAACGGTCAAAAATGATTACCGATGCGCCCGAGCGGCAAGCTCGCGCTACCACCCGCCGCAGGTGCAGAGCGTCCAGCAGGTAAAGCGCGGTACGGAGCAGGCTTAGGTACCAGCCGCGGACATTCTTATCGCGTCGCTGTACCGGCCTACCGGGCGCGCCCACGCCCTTTTCGCTTTTGAAAACTTTATGGGTAATGTCTTCTCGGAATCGCGAGAGAACCACTACGTCATCCCAAAAAGCTAGTTGCGTAACCGAACAGCCGGCAGCCCTCAATGCGTTCCGCAAATGCTCGATTTGTGTGCTCTTGCCAGCGCCGTCAATGCCGGAAAAGCTTACCAGCAGGGGTGTAGTGCGATGCGGTGAGTGGCTTTTCATGAATTATCTGGCGCCCGGTGGCCTGCTGGGGCTGCTGCGAGAAAGTGCGTATACAGTTCCAATGGCAACGGCACCGCCGGCGATGGCCCCCAGTTTGATCAGAAATGAGCGCACCTGGTGCTGCTTGGCAGGTGCGATAGCCATCCCCGCTGGCTTGGAACCCGCCCCGCCCGCAGTGGGGCCGGCTTCCGCTGCTCCGGTTCCCGCTGGCGCCTGGGCCGGCTGCGCAGGCGGCTTCTGTCCCTGGTCTTGATTTTGGGGAGGGTTGCCGTTCGACGGCGAAGCGGGCGACGCGCTGGGAGCGTCCGGCAGCGGCTGCTGGGGGGTGGTCTGCGACGCAGACGGCGGCTTCGGGCTTTGC